>NZ_JABUEX010000024.1:0-46538 GCF_013314835.1 Syntrophothermus sp. | reverse complement strand
CACCCGTTCCCATACCGAACACGGAAGTTAAGCCCTCCAGCGCCGATGGTACTGCTAACGCGGGAGAGTAGGTCGCTGCCAGGATCTATTTTCTAAAACCCAGCCTAAACGCTGGGTTTTTTGATTTGCGAGGGGCAGAAAAAGGACTGTGTACATTTCGGGGCCGAACGGCATATTGTAGGATACGGCCTGATTGAAGTATGCTAAAGAAAACGAGGGGTTACACTAAAAAAAACCTTGAGTAAGGATGTTGAAAAGATGCAGGCAAAATCGGTATTCGCGAAAAATTGTGCCAGGAAAGGGCAAGTGTTGCCTCGTTGCAAGCTTTGTGATGAGGTACCGGAAGAGGGGCTGCGAGGAGGCTACTTGATAAACGGGATATTCATCTGCCGTGGATGTGAGGCGGTGATAATGAGATTGCAGGTGGGGACCCCGGATTACGAGGAAATGTTGAATCGCATAAAAAAACTTTGGGAATAGCGCAACGGTGTTTGCGCTAATTTTTTACATGTGCGTGCCAGTTGAGTAATATTTAATAAGGACCGGGAGGGAAATGCAACTTTGCGGTTAGTGGTGGAGGGAAGGCTTATGTTGGAGGGCCGTGCACCCATCTATGAAGCCCTGGTTCGCTACCGGCAAGAACGTAACGTTTTATTACACATGCCGGGACATGCAGGGGGATGCGGCTTTTGGTCGAAAGAATTCAAGGATATCGGTTCTCTCGACTTTACGGAGATTCCTGGATTAGACGATTTGCATGAACCTACTGGCTGTATAAAAGAGGCAAGAGAGCTTTTAGCTTCAGCCTTTGGGGCGGAGGAAAGTTTCTTTCTGGTTAATGGTGCGACTTCCGGTATTCAGGCTTTGTTCCTTGCAACCTGCGAAGAGGGAAAGCCGGTTTTGGTGCCTAGGAACGGGCACCGTTCGTTCCTGGCCGGACTAGTCTTGTCCGGAGCAGTGCCGGTTTATTACCAGTCCGAGGTCATGGAACCCTGGGGGATCGAGGTAGGACCACGGATACAAGAGATAGCCCGCCTGCTAGAGAACCACCCCGACGCTTCTGGTGTGTTCGTGGTGGCGCCTACCTTTTACGGTACTGTTACCGATGTAGGACTTATCGTACAGATAGCAGGTACATATGATAAGATGGTATTAGTGGACGAGGCTCACGGAGCCCACTTCCGTTTTCATCCAAAGCTACCGGCTCCTGCATTGTCTTTGGGGTGCGCGGCAGCAGTGCACGGCATGCACAAGGTTTTGCCTGCTTTGACCCAGGGGGCAGCCTTGCATCTGGGAGCTGGCTATACACGAAGACGGGAGTTGAGACAGGCTTTTGATTATTTGACCACTACAAGCCCGTCTTATCCTTTGCTCGCTTCTTTGGACCTGGCCCGTTTGTTCATGGAACAACAGGGGCAAGATGCGTTGGAGCGGGCCTTGGGCTGGGCAGAGAAATACCGGGCGGCGATCAGATCCATACCGGGAATGGACTGCCCCGGGGAAGAGTTTCTATCTGTTCCGGGAGTGAAAGCTTACGACGGGTTAAAGGTTTTAGTCGTTATAGACCGGTTCCCTTTGACCGGATACCAGCTAGAGGAGATACTCCGGGAGCGGTTTCGGATTCAAGTGGAAATGGCAGGTAGAGACTACATTCTGGCCATGTTTTCGATGTTTCACGATGAGGATGATTGGAAACACCTGCATAAAGCTCTTGTGAGTATCAGCGCGGATTACAGGATGGACGGCAAAGGGGAAAGACCCCGGGTACCGGTTCCTCCTGTTTCTCAACCTGTACTGACGCCCCGGCAGGCATTTTTTGCGCGCAAGAGAAAGGTTAAGCTGTCCGAGCTGGTGGGAGAAGTCGCCGCTGAAATGGTGGCCGGTTATCCGCCTGGTATACCGTGTCTCGTACCGGGGGAACAGGTAACGCCTGAGGCCTATGATTACCTGGTGTTTCTCAAGAACAGCGGGGCTCGCATTCAAGGGCCGGAAGACCCGGAGCTAAACTACCTGTACGTGGTCGATGAGTTGGACAAACGTTAACCTTCAGAATGTAAGCACCAGGGGCGGAAAATAGTGCCGAGGGGGTGTGTTAGCCAGGCGAGGAGTCTCGGAGCGACCTGGCTAACACTCCTCCACAGTCGCATTTTCATTCTCTAGTGGTGACTCGGATGAGAGTCATGAAGGTCTGTGGCCCGGAAAGGAACTGGTCATGCATAGAAAATGTTTTATAAGCTTTGAAGGAATCGACGGAGCAGGCAAGACTACCCAAGTAGAACTTTTATATAGGAAACTGATGGATGTCGGATTTTCAGTCGTAGCGGTTAGGGAGCCAGGAAGTACTCCCTTGTCGGAGAAAATCCGGGAGCTGCTGCTCGACGTGCGAAACCAAGATATCAGTTCCTCAGCAGAGTCTTTTTTGTACGCGGCTGCCAGAAGCCAATTAGTAGCCGAGATTATCAAACCGGCTTTGGATGCGGGGAAGGTAGTCATAGCCGACCGCTACGTGGACTCTACGATAGCTTATCAAGGGTACGGGCGGGGAATGGACATAGAATTTTTGAAGCGGCTGAATCTTCTTGCTACCGGGGGATTGATGCCGTGCCTTACAATACTTCTCGACCTTCCCCCAGAAGAGGGTATAGCACGAAGGGGGGAACTGCCGCTCGACCGCCTAGAGAGAGAAGGGATTGGTTTTCACAGGGCAGTGAGAGAGGGTTACTTGACTCTGAGCAGGTCCGAACCGGATCGGATAATGGTCGTGGACGCCACACTTCAGGTAGAAGATGTTCACGAGCAGATACTGAAACGGGTTTTAGAACGCTTGCGTCGTTCGAATTGCACCGCCTCGACCGACGTTGAGAAAGAGAAATCTAAAGACTGAGAAGGATGATATGGTGGTTAGGATTGAGGAACACGGGCGAAAAACGGCTGATTATACCCGAAGCGGAGAACCTGTCTCTGCTAAGGGAGTCGAAGGGGCTAACAGCAAATTCGGGCAAAGCCTTAAGGAAAGAGAAGAGTCTTACTGCTACCAAAGGATGCAAGAACTGCTGGAAGAGATTGATAAAATGGCTGACAAGCTAGCCAAGAGCCTGGATCTTTCCAATCTGATGCGTTACCGGCAAATGGTAAAGGAATTTTTAAAAGAAGCCACCAAACGGGCTTACCTCCTGCGAGAAGAGAAGGGGATGTCTCGGCGGGGAGGCAGTTCGCTTTTGGTGACTGTTCGCACGGTAGATACCGAGACAGAAGAACTGTTGAAAAGTTTCGTATCTCGCAAGACAACCCCGGATGAGATTCTCGCTACTCTGGACAAGATACGGGGGCTTCTGGTAGATCTCTTAGGTTGAGAGAGAACTGTGTTTCGAGGGACATTAGGAAGAATGGATGCATTCGCAGGGATTGTGGGGCAACAAAAAGCGGTGTCTTTTTTGCAGACTGTTTTACAGCAAGGTTCACCTGTTCACGCTTACTTGTTCGTAGGTCCTCCGGGTATAGGTAAGACGCGAGCGGCGACGGCCTTTGCCTGCTCTCTTCTGGAAGCTGGTGCCGCTGCAGGCGGCAGAACTTGGGAAAGAGAGAACCATCCTGATCTGTTTGTGGCGGGAAAGACTAGCTCTAAGGTGAGCATTACCGAGGTAAGGCGTCTAGAAGAATGGCTGGCTTACCACCCGTACCTATCCTCTTACCGCGTAGCGCTCTTTCCCGGTGCACATTTGCTGTCCATGGAAGCCGCAAACGCGCTGCTGAAAACCTTGGAAGAACCCCCGGCCTATGCGGTTATCGTTTTGATAAGCGACGAAGCGGACGTACTGCCGACGGTGAGATCTCGCTGTCAAGAGGTAAAGTTTAATCCTTTGCCGGTTCCTCTTCTGGAGCAAACCCTTTTACAGGAGGGAACCGACCTGGTCAGAGCGGGTTTGGCAGCTCGTCTGGCTCGCGGCAGCCTGAAGAGAGCTCGCCTTTTCGCAGACTTTCCCGAATTAGGGGAATCCTTGTTCCACGGACGGGACTTTTTATTAGAAATGGCTCGTGGCGGGGAGTTGATACTTTTAAGAAAAGCGCAAGAACTGGAAAAAGACGAGATTAAACGCGTATTGTTTTTCAGCATCATGGAGGTATTGCTGAGAGATATCGCCGTATACCACGAAACAAAGGATCAGAGGATGCTGGTCTTTCCCGAAAATATGAACCTGGCTACCAAGTTACCGGTCAAGGTTGAGCGGGTAAAAAGGGTTCTGCAGGAAATGAGCGGTTTGCTCGTCCTGCTCGGGCGCAATATCAATCCTTTGTTGATAAACTTGAATATTCTGTTTCAAATTAGACGGGCAGTTAAGGAGGAGTAGAGATGCCGGTCGTGGTTGGAGTTAGGTTTAAACCGGCGGGGAAGATATACTACTTTAACGGAGAGGACGTGGAACTCAAGGTAGGAGACAAGGTAATAGTAGAAACGGCTAGGGGAATAGAGTTTGGGGAAGTGGTTATCGGCCGCCGAGAAGTGGACGAAGGCAGGCTGGTTCTGCCTTTGAAAAATGTTATCCGCAAGGCTACAGAACAAGATATGAGGCAGGCGGAGGACAACCGAAGACGTGAGGTCGAGGCCTACGCTATCTGCGAGGCAAAAATCAAGGAACACGGCTTACCCATGAACCTGATCGACGTAGAATACACCTTTGACCGGGGAAAGATAATCTTTTATTTTACGGCGGAAGGCCGAGTTGACTTCCGGGAACTGGTACGGGATCTGGCCAGCGTTTTTCGTACCAGGATTGAGCTTAGACAGATTGGAGTCCGCGACGAAGCAAAAATGCTGGGGGGGATTGGAACCTGCGGCCGGGTGCTGTGCTGTGCAACTTTTTTGGGGGATTTTGAACCGGTGTCAATACGAATGGCTAAAGACCAAAACTTATCGCTCAATCCCACCAAGATATCTGGGATCTGCGGCCGCTTAATGTGCTGTCTCAAGTTCGAATCAGAGACCTATGAAGCTGGAGGGGGGGGAGGTACGAACACAATTGATGGAGAAAAGGATGAATGAACTTAAACTTCTTTTATGGGAGTTATTAGGGGAACTCTCAGAACTCAGGGAGAGGGTCAGTCTTTTAGAGCAAAGACTGAACGTACCTGCTTCCGGCGAAACCGATACAAGAGCTACGGTGGGAGATGGACAAAACCTGGTAGACTTGTATTTGGAGGGATATCACGTCTGTCCTATGGCTTACGGACGGGTGCGAGAAGAAGAGTGCTTGTTTTGCGTGGTGTTCTTAGCAAAGAGTGGTGGTCAAAATGAATTGTCGGGAAGATGAGACTTTAGATGATCTTCTTCGGGATAACCTGCGGGTTGTTCAAGGAAAAAAAGGGTACCGTTTTTCCGTAGATGCGGTGTTGCTGGCGGCTTTTGCGACGCTCGGCCGTGGGAGTCAGGTATGTGAGCTTGGGGCAGGCAGTGGGGTCATTTCGGTTTTGCTGGTACAAAGAGACAAGAGCTGTAGTATTAAAGCCTTGGAAGTGCAGGACAGCCTGTGGGATCGGGCTGTTCGTACAGTCAAACTTAACGGTCTTGAGGATAACATAGAAGTTATTAAGGGTGACATTCGCCGGGTGCGCGAGATCTTCCCGGCAGGGGGTTTTGACTTGGTTGTGGCAAACCCGCCCTTTTGGAGGATCGGAGAAGGGCTGTTGCCAGAAGACCCAGAGGTTGCCGCAGCCTGCCACGAGGTGGTTGTAACTCTGGAAGAAGTTATAGGGGCAGCCGCATACCTTTTGCGGCTTGGAGGAAAACTGGCCTTGATCCAACGAGCGGCACGTCTCGATGAAGTTATCCGCTTGTCCCATCAATACCGGGTTCCGGTCAAGAGGATTCGCATGGTGCACCCACACCAGGGACGTCCGGCCAACCTGGTATTGACTGAAGGCACAAAAGGAGCCAAGCCGGGGGTAACGGTTCTTTCGCCGTTAGTAATCTACGAAGATACGGGGATATATACTTCCGAGGTGATAAGCCTTTATTACGGGGAGGAGCGCTGATGGGAACCCTCTACGTATGTGCAACACCCATCGGTAACCTCGAAGATGCCAGTATTCGTCTGATTAAAGTGCTGCGAAAGGTCGACATTATCGCTTGCGAAGATACGCGGCGCACAGCCAAACTATTGCAACGCTACCGGATAACAACCCGTATGACCAGTTATCACCAGCATAACCTGCGCGAAAAGGAAACTTGGTTGATAAACATGCTGCTATCAGGACGAAGTATAGCCCTAGTCTCGGATGCAGGCATGCCAGGCATTTCGGACCCGGGCGAGCTTTTAGTGAAGAGAGCGCTGGCCGAGGGGATTAAGGTTGAAGTAGTGCCTGGGCCCTCAGCCCTGGTGGCGGCCCTGGCCATATCGGGCATGGATACATCTCGTTTTGTTTTTGAAGGGTTTATACCGGCTCGAGCCAGTGAGCGCCAAGCTTTTCTCAAGCGGCTGGCCTCAGAAGACAGAACTATTATACTCTATGAGGCGCCTCACCGTTTATCCCGGACCCTGGAGGACATGGAGGAGATATGGGGGGCAAGAAGACTGGCGGTGGCCAGGGAACTGACCAAGGTACACGAAGAAGTCGTACGGGGCACCCCAGCCGAACTCAAAGAGCATTTTATGTTAAATCCTTGCAAAGGCGAATTGACCCTGGTCGTAGAAGGTTATCGCGAGGAACAGGAAACGGTTGCCAAAGAAACACTGCTCAGAGAAATCGAAGAGCTGATGGAAAAAGGAATAGAAAAAAAAGAAGCCTTCAAAATGAAGGCTCGGGAATACGGTTTGAAGAAAAGGGACATTTATGATCTGTATCTGGAGTCTCAAACCCAAAAGACTTCCGGCCCATGATACCACTTAACCCGCTTGCTTAGCGATATCGATCAAGCAACTGCGGCAAATGTTCTTGCCCTTATAGTTCTGAACTTCCTCGGCATTACCGCAGAAAATACAGGCGGGCTCATACTTTTTAAGGATGATCTTTTCGTTATCCACATAGATTTCCAAGGCATCCTTTTCCTCAATGCCCATGGTGCGTCTCAGTTCTATGGGGATGACGATCCTTCCGAGCTCGTCCACCTTGCGAACAACACCTGTAGATTTCATCATGCCTGTCCCTCCCCCCTGTACAAAATTCAGCAGTCAGCGCTCGTATAAACGATACCAAAGCTGGGAGAAACAGTCAAGACATTTTTCGACAAAGGCCCATAGATAGATTAGCCACAGATGAACACAGATTGCCACTGATTAACACAGATGTTATTTATTAGACGCAGATTAACGCTGGTTTGTTTTGAGATTATTTATGGTTGAACTTAGATAAATCCGTGTTTTTTGAGGTTTTTTCATTATGAGGTGGTTTCAGGAAATCTGGATTAATCTTTTCGGAAAACTGGCAACAGAGGAACACAGTCCGCTATAACCCCTAAAGGTGTTATCACTAGAATCTGGAAAACGGGTTTTGATTTCGGGGGTAAATTCATGCTGATGAATATTTCATCATTGTTAAGATACACCAAATATTGTAATGAGAATCTGCGTTAATCAGCGTCTAAAAAATCTGTGTCAATCTGTGGTCATCAGTGTGCATCTGTGGCTGGGTTTTCTTGACATGCAGCCGTTTTTTTTCTATGATCAGGACACATTAGACGGAGGAAGAGGGCCTCTCGAAGCAGACGAGGGGCTTTGTTGTGAAATCGGTCATCTTGCTAAAAAGCGAGGAGGTTTGGGTTATGGGTGATGGCAAGAGTTTTTACATAACGACTCCCATTTACTATCCCAGCGACAACCTGCATATAGGTCATGCTTATACCACGGTAGCTGCGGATTGCATAGCGCGCTACAAGCGGATGCAGGGGTATGACGTGTTCTTTCTCACCGGTTCGGACGAACACGGCCAAAAGATTGAACGCACGGCCCGGGACAAGGGAATGGAACCTAAGGCATACGTAGACAGAATCGTAGACGGATTCAAGGTGTTGTGGGATACTCTGTTAATCAGCCACAATGACTTCATCCGTACCACCGAAGAGCGGCACGAAATAGCCGTTCAGACTATTTTCCAGAAAGTTTATGAAAAAGGCGATATTTACAAGGCAAAATACGAGGGGTGGTATTGCACTCCTTGTGAAGCCTTTTGGACGGAACGCCAGCTAGTTGACGGTAAATGTCCGGACTGCGACCGCCCGGTGGAGCTGACCCAGGAGGAAAGCTATTTCTTTGCTATGTCCAAGTATGCCGAGCGGTTGCTCAAACACATCGAAGAAAACCCGGACTTCATACAACCCGAATCCAGGCGAAACGAGATGATAAACTTCATCAAATCGGGGCTTGAAGATCTCTGTGTTTCCCGGACTACTTTCGAATGGGGAATACCGATCCCGTTTGCCCCTGGGCACGTCATTTATGTTTGGTTTGATGCTCTGGTAAATTATTTGACTGCCGTGGGATACCCCGACGACCAGGAAAAGTTCGGCAAGTACTGGCCGGCGGATGTACACCTGGTGGGTAAGGATATAGTTCGTTTCCATACTGTAATCTGGCCTACCATTCTCATGGCGGCTGACCTTCCTTTGCCCAAACAGGTTTTCGGCCACGGGTGGCTGATGCTGGAAGGCGGCAAGATGTCGAAATCCAAGGGCAATGTGGTTGACCCTCTGATTCTGGTGGAAAAGTACGGGGTAGACTCTATCCGCTACTACCTGTTGAAGGAACTCAATTACGGGATGGATGGCTACTATTCAGAAGAAATGCTGATAGCCCGCATCAACTCGGATTTGGCCAATGATTTGGGTAACCTGGTCAGCCGGACCATCGGGATGATAGAACGGTACTGCCAGGGCGTGATCCCGGTACCAGGCCCACAAGAAGGGCTGGATCAAGAACTGGTGGATACTGCAGCCGCTGTCTACGGCGAAGTAGGCCGGCAGCTGGACCGTTTGGATTTTTCTTCTGCTTTGGGTGCTGTGTGGCGGCTGATTTCCCGGGCTAACAAGTACATCGACGAGTCGGCACCGTGGTTGCTGGCCCGGGATGAAGCTAAGCGAGAACGCCTGAATACGGTTCTTTATAACCTAGCCGAGGTCATCCGCATTACTGGTATAATGTTGGCGCCATTTATGCCCACCCTGCCAGGGAGAATAAACCGGCAGATTGCGGTATTTGACGATCCCGAGCAACTGAGGTGGGGCGAAGCCGGGAAGTGGGGACTGCTAGTGTCCGGCAGAAAGGTGGCAAAAGGCGAGTCCCTGTTCCCGCGGATTGACTTAAAGACTTTGGAAAAGGATGACAAGGAAACCTCGGCCGAACCTATTGCAGCCGAACCGGGGCCCGAGGTGAATGACTTGCAGGAATTCATAACCATAGATGAGTTCGCGCGCGTCCATCTCCGGGTAGCAGAAGTAATAGCGGCGGAGAAGATGAAGAAGGCAGACAAGCTGCTGGTTCTTAAGGTGAGACTGGGGGAAGAAGAGCGAACCATAGTAGCCGGCATTGCTCAGCACTACACCCCCGAGGAGCTCGTCGGCAAGAAGATCGTAGTGGTGGCGAATCTGAAACCGACCAAATTAAGGGGAGTCGAATCGCAAGGGATGTTGCTGGCCGCCTCTAATGAAGAGGGGCTGGCTATCCTCACCTTGGACCGGGATCTTCCCTCTGGTTGCAAGATAAAGTGAGCAGAACAGGGGGCATGAAGAATTGGAGGAAGCGTTGCTCATCGATAGCCATGCCCACTTACAGGACAAGGCTTATCGCAAGGATAGGGAGGAAGTCATAGAGCGCGCATTCAGCGAGGGGCTAGCGGGTATCGTTTGCGTGGGATACGATATCGAATCATCTGCCGAAACCTTAGAGCTGGCCCACAGGTACCCCAACATCTTTGCCGTAGTTGGGGTACACCCTCACGATGCGAAAACCCTTAGCGAAGAAGCGCAAAGCGAATTGTTTAGAATGGCCCGGGACCCGAGAGTAGTGGCGGTGGGAGAGATCGGGCTGGACTTTTACCGGGACCTTTCACCGCGAGACGTGCAGCGCGAGGCTTTCCGCGTGCAGATACGGATAGCCAAGGAACTGGGCAAACCGATAGTCATCCATGACCGGGATGCGCATCAAGAAGTTCTCCAAATAATTAAAGAAGAAAACGCGGGTGAGAACGGAGGGGTTATGCACTGCTACTCGGGGAGCTGGCCGATGGCCATCGAGCTGTTGAAACTTGGATTCTATATTTCTTTTGCCGGGCCTCTGACTTTTAAGAATGCTCGGAAAGCCGTCGAAGTAGCAGGAAAGGTGCCGCTTGAGCGGGTTTTGGTGGAAACTGACTGTCCTTACCTTACGCCAGAACCTTACCGCGGTCGGCGTAATGAACCAGTACACGTTCGCGAAGTTGCTAAAAAGCTAGCTGAGATCCGACGCAAATCGTGGGAAGAAGTGGCTTACCTGACATCGCGGAACACCAAGGAAGTCTTTCGGATAAGGTGACGGCAGAGCGGTTTATGTAGTGTTGATTTTAGAGACGGGCCCCGATCCAAAACCTGTGAGGAATAAATCCTGCACAAACTGATAATAATAAATAGTGATTGAGACGCACCAGGGCGAATGCCAGAAATCGCCAGACAAGCTAGATGATACCATAATTGTCATTGACAGAACGTTTGTTAGCAGGTAAAATTAAGGCACAGTTGGGAGGGGATGCCCGTGCTATTTTTGAGAAGCAAGCAGCTAGCTTTTTGGCTGGCGCTGGTTTTCATGGTAGCTTTTTTAGGAGGGCTCTTATTCTGGCTGGAGAAAGACGTCACTATTGCGGTCGACGGAAAGCTGGTTAGAACGTTAACATTCAAACAAACGGTACAGGATGTCTTGGAGCAAGAAGGCATCAAGCTGGGACCCAAGGATGTAGTGAAACCAGGATTAGATACCAGGTTAGAAAAGGGATCCCGTATTCAGGTGATCAGGGCTTTCAATGTTAAAGTACTGGCTGACGGCAGAGTGCGCCAGATACTTACTACCCCGGTTACGGTAGCCCAAGCCCTCAAGGTCGCCGGTATTGGCCTGGGAGACGAGGACATCGTAACACCAAAGCCGGATGTTGTCATCAAAAAAGGGCAAGACATTCGGGTAGTCAGAGTAAGCCATCAGGTGATAACCGCCAATGCGGTTATTCCGTACCCGGTCCAGAGGACGGCGGACAACACCCTTGAAAAGGGTTTGACCAAGACCGTTCGCCGCGGGCAAAACGGTTTAGCTGTGGATGAAATAAAGATAACTTATCACGACGGAAAAGAGACGGGACGAGAAGTCATAGGGAGAACCATCGTAAAAGATCCTGTACCTCAAGTGATAGCCATGGGAACCATCACTTCAGTATCCCGTGGTAATCTCAGGCTTGACTTTGATAGGGCCATGATAGCCGAAGCAACTGCCTACACTTATACGGGGAGCCGGACATCGTCCGGTGCATATCCTGAGGTAGGATTAGTGGCGGTGGACCCGAGCGTGATACCCATGGGGACTAGGCTGTACGTTGAGGGGTATGGATTTGCCAGGGCTGCAGATTGTGGGAGTGACATTAAGGGAAACCGCATTGACGTTTTTATGGAGACCGAGAGCCAGTGCCGATCTTGGGGACGCAGGACTGTAAAGGTATACGTATTGGAATAAGGCACGTGGTTGAAAAAGCATGTACTTTGCATCGGTAAAAGCAGAAGGGGCTAAGGCCCCTTAATTTGTTTAGGCAAGTGCACATGGCACAGTCTTTGGGAGTTCTGTTTGTGGGAACATTTGCTTCGCGTTTAAAAACTGGCTTTTCCCCAAACAATATCTAATAAGCCACGAAAGGGGGAAGCCTATGTTATCAAATGCACGGGTTAGGTTGGTCGCGATTGGTCTGATTGTAATGGTTGCTCTTACCGGTTGCCAACAGCCGGCGCGAAAGCCGAGAACTGTGACCCCACCTGCGACCTTGGAAATGTCCGAGTTTCGGCAACTGGCAGACAAGCTTTCCAATCAGGCAGTTAAGGTAGAGGGGGTCGAAAACGCCACGGTCATTCTACAGGGGCAGGGCAAGCGGATTAACGCTATCGTCGGACTCATGGTCAAGAAAGGTCAGGGGAACAAGGAAGAGAAAAAGGTTATGGACGAGGTAGCTAACAGGTTAACCCAAGCTGATCCTAGGATAAAGAGGGTTCAGGTTACAGCAGATCCAGACCTGGTCGCCAAGATCCGAGCGATAGCCAAAAAGGTGGCTGACGGGAAACCGGTTAGCCAATTGCAAGGAGACATCAACGAGGTATCTCGTCGTATACCGCCGCGGTAAAGGTTGGCCTGGGAAATCATCCCAGGTTCTTTTAATTTTGAAGCTTTATAGTATAATGCTAGTAGTATGACTAGAGGGTTCGGTGATGGATGAAGGTAGCTTTCACTTAGCTCGGGTAAGAGCCGCTTTGGCAAAGTACAACCTGCACCCGAAGAAGAGGTTGGGACAACATTTTTTGTTGGACCATAATGTATTAACCAGTATCGTCAAAGCTTGCGAGCTTAACCAGAACGAGTACGTAGTAGAGATAGGAGCAGGAATCGGCGCTTTGACCGGATACCTGGCCCAAGAGGCAAAGGGAGTCCTGGCTATTGAAGTGGACCCGGACCTGTCCGAACCGTTAAAGGAAGTACTGGCAGGACGGGACAATGTAAAGACGTTGTTCGGCGACATACTGAAATTAAACATTGAAAGGGAAACAAAACAGGCTTTTTCGCTTGCTCCCGAGGCAAGCTACAAAGTTTGTGGCAATCTCCCCTATTATATAACAACACCTATAATTTTCCATCTACTAGCGACTGCGCCTTCCATGTGCTGGGCCGTCTTAATGGTTCAGAGAGAAGTGGCAGAGCGGATGCTAGCGCCTCCGGGTACTAAGGACTACGGTATGCTAACGGTAATGGTAAGATACCAGGCAGAAGTGGAAATGGTGCGCAGGGTTTCGCCCAATTGTTTTCGTCCTCGCCCCGAGGTGGACTCGGCAGTAATACGCGTTACGCCGCGGCGGGCACGGCCCTGGGCAATCAGGAATGAAGACGTTTTCAAAGGGCTGGTCAAGGAAGCTTTTCAAAGGCGTCGAAAGACTATACATAACATAGTAGCTGAGTTTTTCGGTGTGGATAAGGCGGAAGCAGCCCAGAAACTGGGAATGTTGGGAGTCGAGCCGAAGAGACGACCAGAAACCCTAGAGATCGATGAATTCGGTAAAATAGCTGATGCTTTTTCCGAACAGGAGGCGCAATGACCATGATATTCTTTAGTCCCAGCCGTGGGCGTATGACCCTGGAGCAGGTGGGGGAAGATATCCTCGACTATGTGTCGGAAGATACCAGTTTACCTTACAAGTTAATAGTAGGCTCCGATTCCCAGTTACGGGAAGCAACCTGCTTTGTGACCGCAATCATTATACACAGAATAGGTAAAGGGGCTCGTTATTACTACACGAAGAAGCATATGCAGAAAATGGGCAGCCTGCGTCAGCGTATTTTTTACGAGGCGTCCTTGAGCCTGTCTACGGCAGATCGTTTGGTACATCTGCTTCACCAACACGGGCGAGACGACCTTGAAGTGGAGATACACTTAGATGTTGGGTTGCGGGGGGATACTCGAGATATGATTAAAGATATTATCGGGATGATTGTTGGTAGCGGATTCGATGCCAAGATAAAGCCGGAGGCTTGTGGAGCTAGCAAAGTTGCGGATAAATATACGAAATAGACTATGGAACGGCAAATCCAAGTTTGCCGTTTTATTTTTCGACATAACTTTTGTTGACAGCGATCAGGTTTTTGAGTATACTAATAACCCCATCTTGACAATAAACGGGGGATGGGATAAAATATTTTTGATTACAACTACAAAGAAGGTGATGTAATTGGGTTTGCCCAGGCCGATTTCCGAAATAAAGAAGGACCTCGATTCGTTCGTTGGGAGTCGGATTAGACTAAAAGCGAACCGGGGCCGAAACCGCATCATCGAGAGCGAAGGCGTGTTAGAATCTACTTACCCGAATATATTTGTAATAAAGATTAACGAACGTAAAGTGGAAAGAAGAATTTCTTATAGTTACGCCGACATCCTGACGGAAACCGTTGAGCTCTTCGTATGCAACAACGGTGAAGAAGAGATAAAGATAGCGAATGTTAACGACTAGCTGCCATCAACGGCAGCTAAATTTCTTATGGGGGGCGTTTTGACCATCCTTTTTTCTTTGAAGAGAAACGCGTTGGCGGTTGTCAGAGCCGTGTCCATTCGGGCACGGCTTTCATACTATATTGTGAGGAACAGAGAAGAAAGCGGACAGAGTCTTAGTTTCGGGCAGACAGAACAGAGCTCTGGAGGTGGATGCGCGGTGCAGGGTTATTACACCATAAAAGAGGTGGCAAGACAGCTCGACAGGAGCGAGGCCGAGGTTATTGAGCTCATAAACGCTCACTTGATCCCCAATAGCCTGGTCAGGGTGGATGAAGGGGTCCTCTTGGGACCGGCCGGCGCCAGGCGCCTCCTGCAATTGGTCAAGGCGGAAAACGAGCGGACCCGGAGATCAAGGTGGCCCCAAAGGACGCTAGCTCGTCGATGGCATCCACAGCAAGGAGAAAGAAGCCGGGGTGAGGAGGCCGAATCTTGTAACGACAAACCCTCGGAAGGAAAAGAACTGCCGCTTACGGGAGAGAAAAAAAACGGGAACGAAGGCTGCGATTCAACAAATTTGGAGAGCGAACAGAGAATGAGCAAATCTTGGAGCGAGTATCCCTGGCCTCTCTCCGAGTGGGTCCGCTTAACTGGAAAAGCCCCGGGTCGCAAGTAAGTCACAAGACAGGCGCAGATTAAGGCAGATTATAAATTATTGTGATTTATTTCCCTGTACCGTGTACTATCCCAATTTTCATTCTCTGTTGGTAATACCTCTACGTCTGCTAACTCAGTATTGGCTGTAACAGCAAATCGAGACTGCCAGTAACACCAAGTTTTGCCCCCGCATAGTATATCCTAGAAAGTCTGGAGGCTCGCGGCCCGAGCCGCAGAGCTGACAGGAGTTCAAAGAAAGGAGGGAACAGTATGGCTGAAGTAAGGCCTGGCAAGTGCCCGGTAGTAGACGGCATTCCCCAATGCCCGCCGCCCACGGAAATCGATTGCATAAAGGTAAACAAGGTGTTGCAGGAGTGTAAAGAAGCGGATGTCGAGAAGATCATCTTCGAACTGGAAGTTCCGATTCCCAGGAACACCATCGATCGAATCGATTGCGTATCCGCCAAGATCGTAAGTGACATAATCTGCGATATTCCTCAAGCTGGTCGGGTCAGTGTAGACTTTGACCTCGAGGTTATCTCCAAAGTCGTTCTCATCGACAGCACCACTGTCACCTTACAGAAAACGGTACACGTCTTTAAGTCGGTCCGATTGTCCCGGGCTGGAGAAACCGGGTTGAAGTGCGAGGTTGATGTGCCCCTGGTAGCCTGTCTCGAGTGCTTTATCTCTAAGGTCAACGAAATTGGCGGTGTGACCGAGATCACGTGCTGCATAGGCAAGCTCTTGCTCTTCAAACTTATTTCCGAAGTGCAACTAATGATCCCGACTTACGGTTATTGCGCTGAACCACCCGAATGTCAAAACGGCCTGGGCGAGTGTCCGGAGTTCGATCCTCCTTGGCCTCCTTATCCCCCGCAAGATGATATCTTTGGTGTAAAAGCAGGCGGCAACGGGTGTGGCTGTGGAGATTAGACTGACAGTAAAACCGGTATCCTCAAGGATACTGGTTTTACTGTCCATTCCCGTTGCTTACATTTACCTGGCAATGAAGAGCTGGGTAACCATTACTCCCTGACCTGATTTTTGTGGGACTATGCCTATCCCGACGTGGGTGTAGCTCCGATTCAATATATTCGACCGGTGGATGGAACTATCCATCAGGACCTGGTGGGCGGCACCAACCGTCGCTGCTCGGGCCAGGTTTTCCCCGCACAGCCAGTACTTGATTCCGGCATCTTTTACCATTTTCCCAGGGCTGCCATATGTAGGTGATTGGTGGGCGAAGTAGTTGTTGACGACCATATCCTGGCTCTTCTTGCGCGCGAGGTTGACCAGGGCTGGATCCAGGGTCAGGGGCTTAATACCTCTGCTGGTGCGTTCGCGGTTAATCTGGGTCAACATCCACTGCTCTTCCGAGGCCAGTGGTTGGGAAGTCGAGTTGCTCGGTGTGGTTTGAGTTTGATTGTTCGAAGTAGCGGAGGTAGACGTTGTGGTAGAAGTGGCGGAAGTGGGGGAAGAAGCTTTGGCCTGAGCAGCGTAGCTGGCGATCCAATCAGTCCAGCTATAGGAAGTAGGTGACGACTGCGAACTAGATCCGGTTAAAGCCAGTGCCCCCGGCGGGTTCACTAAGCTGACCGGGCCAAGAACAAGGGACAATAAGACGAAGAAAGAAAACAAACGAATCGCTCTTTTCATGTTATCGCTCCTTTCAAGTTTGGGCTCTATCAAATGTTTGACCAAGGGGTTGTCTTATTTTAACCGTCCATGAAGACGAGGCGCAAACGAGCGGCTCGTTCATTGGCTGCACGAAATATTACCAGCACTCGTACAAGAAATAAACATCAAAAAACGGAGCGGCTTCACCGTGATAACAATACAAGGAAGCCCAGGGAATAGGTGCCACACAAATGAGTGGTTGGTTATTCTTGCCTGCGGGAAATGGGGGGTTAGAAGGTGAGGACGCTGGGGTTAGCTCTCGGAGGGGGAGGTTTGCGGGGAGCAGCCCATATCGGGGTTCTTCAGGTTTTGCACGGGTACGGGATCATCCCTAGCTATGTGTCCGGAACCAGTGCCGGTGCGGTAGTGGCAGCCTGCTATGCCGCGGGAATGGCGCCCAGAGAGATGGAAGAGGCGGTCCTACGGCTCAGGGCCAAGGACTATCTTGACTACGACTGGCAAGGGCTGGGCAAACTCCTTGGACACATTCTTACAGGTAGGCCGGCTCACTTCCCAGCGGGGTTTTTGAAAGGCAGCAGGCTGGAGGGACTTGTGGCTAGGTGGACGAAGGGTAAGCGCTTGTCGGAAGCGGGTTTACCGCTAGCTATTGTAGCTACGGACTTAAACTCCGGCAAAAGAGTGATTTTCACCAACCAACAATTTGAAGTGGAGGACTCGGATACCATAATTATCAGGGAAGCTTCTTTAAGCGAGGCGGTTCGCGCTAGCGTCAGCATACCGGTTACCTTTGTGCCCAAAGAGTTGAATGGGTTGAGTCTGGTAGACGGTGCCCTGAAAGACGCGGTACCGGTTCGGGTTCTTAGGATCATGGGCGCGGACTATGTTCTGGCGGTCAATCTGCAATCGAGACGGTTAGAGCGTCCCGTGCGTGACATTCCCGGTATTGTGACAAGGTCCATAGATATCACGGTGGAGGAGACATCGTTTTTAGAAAGGCAACTGTTCGCGGACATGGAGATACAGCCTGACGTTGAAAAAGCCGGGCTGAGCGAGGTCCACGCGATTCCAGATATCATCCGAGCCGGGCGTAGGGCTATGAGGGAAAGGGTTGGGAAACTGAAAAACGAGCTCTCGACAAGGTAACCGCGAGAGAAATGGTTACATATACTAGCCAGTAGAGCAGGACGTTGTTTCGGTCCAGCCGGAGGGGTGAAAAGAAATGGCTACCGACAAGTTCGAACACGCCACTTTTTACTTGACTTCCAGACAAGTCGAAGAGATCAAGCGTCTGGCGAAAGAAAACCAGATCTCACGCAGTGCCCTGGTAAGGATGATAATCAGAGACTACCTGGCCAAGCAGAGGGAGAACCGAAAATAGTACTGGGCAGGGCTCTACTTATAACTCAAGGGCTGATCAAGGCTTGGACCGGGTCCAGGGATGAAGCCTGGCGTGCGGGATAGTAGCCGAAAAAGGTGCCTATAGCGCGCGCTTCCTATTGCCAGGATAACGGAAGATAAAGATATACTGGTCGGCCATCCCACGATCCAGATAAACACTTTTGTGCTCCTAGCACTTCAACTGGTAAACATCGCCATCGTTCAAGTATTTAACCTTAATCCCTAACCTGTAGTACTCATTTTTCCACCAAAGGCAGGCCTAGATCCACGACAATACGGGTGTCCCCGCTCTGCAGTTCAACGCAGGAGCCGCCTACCTCTTGTGTTCCCCGATGAATTTTGATTTTCATAATTCTTCCCTGTGCATTTAAGGTCTTGAATTCCAGGCCAAGTATTGGCAGGATTTAGGAAGTAGGCCTGTTGACAAGAGCAGAACAAAAGCAGTACGTTGTAAGAGCCAGGTGTTTGTGTTGCGAAAGATAACCGGGTTCATTTGGAATGCTTGGAACGTTGAGCATATCGCCCGGCACGGCGTTACGCCGGAAGAAGCAGAAGAAGTCCTCATCAACCGTCCCTTGTGCCGGAAATCGCGAAACGACACCTACGTGACCCTGGGCTGCACCGAGGACGGGAGATGGCTGACCGTCGTTTACGCCCTAGAGGCAGACGGGAGGGCCTACGTGATCACGGCGAGAAACATGGACAAAAAGAGAGAGGCGGCTATTCCGCAGGGAAAGGAGGTCTTAAGATGGCAGAAAAACCTGTCGTGCCTGAATTCAAGAGCAGAGAGGAAGAAGCCGAATTCTGGGACACCCACAGCGCGGCCGATTACTGGGACCAACTGGAGCCCGTTCAGGTGGAGGTAGACCCGGAACTAGCCGATAAGGTCGCTGAAAGACGCAAGACCAAACGGATTACTCTTCGGCTCCGAGAATGCCAGCTGGAGGCCGTCAAAAGGATAGCTGCAAAGAAAGACATTCCCTACCAGACCCTGATACGCTCCTGGGTAGCCGAAGCCATCAGGCGGGAGGAGAGGGAGAAGTAGTAAACCGAAGTGACCGAAGGTCCATGTAGCCACAAGCCCTGCGAAAGAACCCTGCGTTAAAAAAGTGTAGGGTTCTTCTGTTTTCAGGGGTGATATACGCTACTGACCGGGGGGACGGATTAGTGTCGCCAAACAAGAGAATCTGCGAGTAAGGGTGCCGTTATACAAATAATTTTTCAGTATGCAACGATTACAATTGACACAACTATGTCAACGCCCGCCTGGTACTATGAAAGCGAAAACCCTTTTCCAAAATCGACACAAAACGATTTCCTCAGAAGGAAAATAACGGCACTCCGGTGAAGTAAAGAAGAAAAGCGGTAATAAACCGTGTCGCCGGGAGTGTTGGCAGTGGCAGTCAAGGGCAGAAGGGATGCCACCAAGCTTTTGAGGCTCAACATGATCGTCGAGGTGCTCAACCGCAAGACGCCGTACGGAGGCGTAACCATAGCGGAACTGGCAGAGAGATTCGAGGTAAGCGAGCGACAGATCAGGCGAGACCTGGAAAACTGCTCTGCCACCCGTCTCAGAAAATAGAAGAGGAGCTTTCCGACGGGTCAGTTGTCGTATCGTTTGAAGTATGCGGGCTTTCGGAAATGATAGCCTGGCTCCTGCAGTGGGGCGACATGGCGGAGGTATTGTCCCCGGACAGCCTGAGGGACGAAGTGAGGCAAGCGGCAGAAAAAATCGCCCGCGTGTACACTCAAGCTGAAGGGTGGAAAACCTGACTCGGGAACTGAAGCAAAAAGCAAAGGAGAAACCACGAATGCCTTTCAGAGCGTTGATAAAATCGAGAACCCAGGGGATATCCGCAAAAGGCAACCCGTACATCAGCATGCAGTTGACCGTCAAACCGGGAGCTGTGCCGGAAATGGGGCAGGCGAGGCATATAAAGGCCAACAGATGGACTGCGGGTGAAGATGATATTTCGAACCTGGTTCCCGGCCGTTGGATAAACGTCAACAGATACACAGTAACTGAGAATGAAGGGTACGAAACGTCCTTGTCGATATGGGAATACGAAGTCACGGATCCGCCCGAAGACCCCGACCGCTACGTAGAAACCAGCAAAAGACCGGCAGACGAACTGTGGGAAGACATGCTTTCCCTGGTGCAGAGAATAAACGACGGGGACCTCAAAAACATGGTAAAAGCCCTGCTCGACGAAAACCGGGAAGCCTTCTGCAGGACACCGGCAGCGAAGCAGTACCATCACGCATACTTAGGGGGTTTGGTGGAGCACACCCTGGAAGTGGTGAGAATCGCCCTGGCGAGTGCGGAGGCGATGAACGAAAACGGCGTTGTCGTGGATACGGACGTGCTTGTGGCCGGGGCCGTTCTGCACGACATAGGCAAGACAAAGGAGTACGAGATAGACAGGTATGGCGTCATTACCATAAACGAGTCGGTCAAGCTGAAGGGCGACCACTGCCTGCTGGGCAGGGACATGCTGTACAGGTTCTGGGAAAACGACTGGCCGTTGAAGTGGAAGGTATCCGAAAGTAGGATTGACGCCATAGCCCATCTCATTTTGAGCCATCACGGGCAGCTCGAGTGGAGGGCAATCGTGGAGCCGGCGACAACGGAAGCCGTGATTCTGCACCTTGCAGACATGATATCGTCTAAGGCAAACGGAATCGACAGGGCTATCAAGTCCGCCAGGGAAAACAGAGTGGCCGGGAGGTTCAGGCTGTACGACAGGAGTATATATCCGTGGATAAGTCCGCAAGAGGATAGGTACGAAGGGTTCTCGGAGGGGTCTAGCAGTGAAGACTGGTAAGAGATACCATTAGACCTTGCGCTCAGGAATAAGAACGAAAAAGTCGTTATTAGGGATATTCGAAAGGAGAAATCGGTGTTTGGTGGAAAATTCACAAATAGGACAACGAGTCGATGATGTGGTTTCCCTGGCATATTGGAATCCAGGGGGCAGAATCTACGGAAGAAGAGGAACGGTTCTTCCACAGGAACGAGAGAGATACCGACACATTGTCCAACTTCTCCAAATAAACTACCGATATTTCAGCAGAGCGGGAAGGACAAGGACCTGCTTTTTAGAAGTTAATCTGCCAATAACTTCTGGAGTTTCTGACCCCGGAGTGTGAAAGGTAACACCACTCACGCCGACTTGTGAATTCGGCCGAGTTTAACCCCGACCCAAATCGAACACTAGGCCAGGTTTCTGGAGTCTGTAACTATCAGCGGCCACTCCATCAAATACGAATCATCAGAATCAGAACCATAACTGCTTTCCAATGCAGAACCAAAACAAACGTGGTCTCGCTGGGAACCCTTGGCCGCGCATAGAGACGATGAAACCATGACTAATCTGCCGGATGAGGCTATTACAGAACATTGAGGAGTTTAAGAGGTTCCACCGGGAAGAGGTGAAAAAAGAACGTAAGAAAAAGAGAAAGGACTGACACACTGTTGTCACGAATATCTGGCATTATTTTTGGCGGAGGAGGTTGTAGGACAGTATAGGCAGGTGATCTCATTGCCACAAAAGCTATTCGATTTAGCAGAACAAGAAGGCATCATAGTCAGGTGGTGGGATTTCATTCCCCCTGTAAGGGGCCTATATTGGGCACCGAAGGATTTGCCGCCAGTAATAGGGCTAGATAATTCCCTGCAATATGACCACCGCACTCTCCGATGCGTCCTGGCCGAGGAACTCGGCCATCATTTCACGGCTTCAGTCAACCGCACCTTTTGCAGCTACCGCGATAGGATTTGGTTTTCCAGAGAAGAATTACGGGCACATCGCTGGGTAGCCCTGTATTTGAACCGCAGAAGCAGTTAGATAAAGTTGTGAGAGCCGGAAGCCTAACCCTATGGGATCTGGCCGAGATATTTGACGTGACGGAAGAAATGATAAGGTTTAGATTGGCATTAGCCAAAAGCATGTATGGTCACGTATGGGGAGGAGAGGGCGACCTAACATTGCATAGTTGGAATCACAGAGAATATGAGAAAGAAGTACAGAGAAGAGAAGAAATACAGAGAAGGGACAGGATAGTCTTTATGTTGGTTGTTTTAAGTTTTTTTCTGCTATGGTGGTTCTGGGGACGAGACCCCTATATTGAAATTGGTGAACCGTGGGATCCGGTTCTGATTTACGTGGAACCAAAGTGGTATGGGTGAGAACGCCATGCGCTGCAGTATCACAAAATCGTTCCTGCGGATCGAAGGGATGTGGTGCCAGATGCTGAAGAATGGTGGTACGTTAAGCAACAGATTGCGCCAATCCCAGACGACGAGATTTCGCTTGACAAGCCATTAGAAGAGAATCTGGAAAAACTAGACAAGTATTTTAGATGGGTACCTCTCTAAAGATTTGGAATAAGTCGGTCTTCATATGATTCTTAAGTAATTAACCTACCCTAGAGCAGTTCGCAACCGGGGTGGGAGTGCCGATGGAGTTTATGAGGTATCGGTAGAAACAGAAAGGAGGGATATGTCAGCTCTAAAAAGAACAGTGCGAACTAAGAAAATGTAACATGACAGAGAAAGGGGATGTTTACTGATGGGCCAACCAGATCAGCTTAATGAGATGCCACCTAAAAAGCCCATCTGGAAGCGGTGGTGGTTCTGGGCTTTAATAGCTGTTCTGCTTATCGGCATAGCTTCATCCGGAGGAAGCAATGGCGACAATGAGGCAACTAATACCGAAGATAACGGAGCTCAGACGGTCATGTCACAACAATCAGAATCAGAGAACCCTCAAACATTTAAACAGGGTATGTATAAAATCGGATCCGATATGCCTCCAGGAGAATATGTGCTTCTGGCCAAGGGCATGGGTTATTTCGCCATTACGACTGACTCCACCGGCTCCCTGGATAGTATTGTTGCCAACGATAATTTTTCATCCCGTTCAATCGTCGCTGTTAGTGCAGGTCAGTATTTAGAGCTAAAAGGCTGCGAGGCTGTACCCATAGACAAAGCCCCTCCTGTAAATACAGCAAGTGGGGTTTTGGGGCCTGGTATGTATAAAGTTGGCATTGATTTACCGGCCGGCGAATACAAAGTAGAATCTTCAAATGCCGGCTATGTGGAAGTGAGTTCAAATAGTTCGCATACTTTGGACGCCATTGTCACAAACGACAATTTTTCAGGTTCGAAATATATAACGGTGCAGGACGGGCAATACCTGAAGCTAGTTAATGCGAAATTAAATCTGAAATAGGTAATACCAGTAACCCCCAGTTTGAGCGGGGGTTGTTTTCTATCTCCACACAGGCATTATGTCATGGTTTCGTATGAAAAACGCGTTGTAAGAGAGCGACAAAGTAAGGCGGTTGTATGGGCTTCAAGGATGACATACTCAAGCTGTGAGCCTAGGTTGGAGAACGCAAGGACTACGTAACTAACGAGGACATAACCACGAATGCATTGTTCTGCCGTTTATCTAGACGTTGGGTTTCTACGTGTTGAATCCGTTAGAGGTTAAGGCTGGAATACTATGCCGCACTTGGCGGCGGGAAGAACGCTAGGATAGACTATGCGGAAAGTATTTTCTAAGTTCTTTATAAGTGTAAATATAAAGGGAAAAGAGGCAAAGCTTGGTGGGCAAGGAGGGTGATCACTACTGAAGCGTGATACAACCGTAAAAGAGAGACTTGACTTGGCAGGATTATTGTTTGAAAAGCTTCAATTACACGCTACTGTAAGAATTCATTCTTCAAAACTGGACATAATCGCAAAAGAAATGATAGAAAAGGCAACAAACCGTCACAAAATATTGGATAAGATAATCGAGTTGTGTAGTGACATAGACACCCCGCGGGCATATTATTTAATCGGGAATGCTTATATATGGAAAGGAGCTAAGTATAGGAAAAATGCTACAGAAAGAGCTAATAGCACGACGGATCCCAACCAGGTCTGGGAGATGAACATGACTAAGACCTAGGCAGTCGATGCTATAAAGAATTACATAGAGTTTTACAGGCACGAACGGATTCACTTAGCATTGGATTATCTCACCCGGGCCGAGTATTACCAACTAGGTATTCTAAGAAAAGTTGCCTAACCGTGTTGACAAAACGGTGAGCAGTACTGAAGGATAAACAGGAAAAATGACAAAAACAAAGAATATACGAAAGCTTGCATCGAAATGCATTAAAGATGAAAAGACCACAGCTTTTGTCTAGGCGCATTTTAGGCTCGTGGCGGCAGTTCTTGCAGCCGTAACTATGAGGCCAGAAAGTTAATTGGTGCCTACGCGAAGATGACGCTGCGTGGTGCCAGTAACAATAGCACTTCTACAAGCTCGCTGATGATGAACTTTGGCGAATCGATAGCGTTCGGTGGTCCTACAGTTTGATACCACAGACGGGTAACCAGATGGTGGCCATGCTGACGGAGGCCGGGGAGTAGGTTTAAAAACAAGCAACATCGTGTCGAGAGGAGGTTACACGTGCCTACCCAGCGTTATTCTGTTACTCAACCGCACATCGAAACCCTGTTTGCGTGGATTAAGTCTGGCGAGATAGCCATTCCAGAAATACAGCGGCCGTTCGTATGGGTTCCTGTGAAAGTACGAAACTTGTTGGATTCTCTGTACAACGGTTATCCCGTCGGTTACCTCATAGCGTGGCGAAACCCGGACGTTAAACTGAAGGACGGTACCCTATCGTCTGGCAAACGTATTCTTATCGATGGACAGCAGAGGGTCACGGCACTAATGGCAGCTCTACTGGGACAAGAGGTAGTCAACAAGGATTACCGGAAGGTACGGATACGAATTGCCTTTCACCCGGCAGAGGAAAGATTCGAGGTCCTGAATTCTGCGATCGCTAAAGATGCGGCGTGGATTCCTGACATAGCAGCCGTCTTTGATCCCCACACAAGTATATTTGGTCTTGTCAACACTTATTGCGACAAAAACCCAGGTACTGATAAGGATGAGATATTCCGCAGCATCGAGAGACTGCGCGGTATTACGAGCAACCAAATAGGCCTGATTGAGCTAGACTCCGATCTGGACATCGAAACCGTTACCGAGATATTCATACGCGTTAACTCTGAGGGGGTGCCTCTGGGCCAAGCTGACTTTGCGATGTCGAAGATCGCTGTGAACGAAACTTACGGTGGGTCCCTGCTCCGCAAGGCCATCGACTATTTCTGTCATCTCGCTCGCGCCCCCGAGTTTTACGGCATGGTCGAGAAAGACAAAGAATTTGCTGCCAGCGAGTATTTTACCCAGATGGCTTGGTTGCGCCATGAGAACGATGATATTTATGATCCTTCGTATGCCGATATGCTGCGAGTGGCTTTTACGACCGAGTTTAAGCGCGGCCGACTAGAAGACCTGGTAGCGCTGTTATCTGGTCGGAATTTCGAAACCAAGCAGTATGAGGAGCGCATTGTGGAGGATTCCTTCGAACGTTTAAAAAAAGGCGTAAAAAGCTTTATGAAAGAGACGAATTTTAAGAACTTCGTCATGATAATACGCTCTGCCGGGTTTGTGGATGCCTCTATGATTGGCTCACAGAACGCCCTTAATTTTGCCTACATCTTATACCTGACGCTGCTTGATATGGGAATGCCTAAAGCAGACATCGAGCGCTACGTCCGGCGCTGGTTTGTTATGTCTATCCTTACTGGGCGCTATTCGGGATCCCCTGAGACTACGTTTGACCACGATATTCGCCAGATCCATGCCCAAGGCATCGCGTCATACGCCGACAACCTGATTCGAGGAGAACTTTCAGACGCTTTTTGGGATGTCTCACTTCCCCAAGCCATGGATACTTCTTCAGCATCTAGCCCTTATTTCCGTTTGTTGCTAGCTGCTCAGGTAAAAATGAACGACCTTGGGTTTCTTTCGCGAGACATAACTGTGCAGGACCTGATCAAAGTGAAGTCGGATGTGCATCATGTTTTTCCTCGCGAATACTTGAAGCAGCAAGGGTTTACTCGCGGGCAGTACAACCAGATCGCCAACTACGTCGTTACCCAAAGTGAAATCAACATAGCAATCGGCAAGAAGGAGCCGAGAGTGTACTTCGAACAGCTGCTGGAACAGTGTCAGGGCGGGCCCAGACGTTACGGCAACATAACCGACCTTGATACCCTGCGAGAAAACCTCCGCATGCATTGCATCCCGGACGGCGTCGAGCACATGACGGTGAAAGACTACCCGGATTTTCTGACAGAACGTCGCCGGCTAATGGCTCAGAAGATTAGGGCCTACTTTGAGGCGCTGTGAGCAGGGAATCAACACTAGCAATTGAGCCACGAGCTCACGGCGATTGGCCTGCAAACAGCAGGCACATTGGCTTTTGACCGTCGTTTAGCGACTCGCGAAGCGAGTCTGGACGACACATCTCTCGTAAACAGCTCGATGGCGGAGCTTGTAGAAGGAGCGCTCGAAGCAGGCAAAGCGGCCGGTCCGGAAATATGGATAAAAAACCAGTTTTGCCGCGCATACCCTGGCCGAAAGGATGATAGTCCGCCGTTTCTTTCTCGAAAACGAAGGTGTGGAACAATGGCCTGGAGGTTTCGCAAGAGCATCAAGATCGCCAAGGGGGTTCGCCTGAACCTCTCCAAAGGCGGGATCGGGGTGAGCGTGGGAGGGAAAGGCTTCCGGGTCGGAGTGGGACCGCGCGGGGCCTACACCTCGACCAGCATCCCCGGGACCGGGCTCTACAACATAGAATACTTCGGAGGGAGCAGGAAGGGGAGCAGGAAAGGACGGAATCGGGCGGAGTCGGCCGTAACTGAAGCTGAAACGTACACGGGTGCCCTGCCTCCAGAGCTTGCCTCCGGATCCGCTTCGACCGCCCTCGGGTGTCTTTGGGTGGTGGCGTCCGTGGTGCTCTTTTTTGTGTGGTGGCCTGCCGGGCTCGCTGGTCTTGCGGTTTTTGCGGTGTGGGCAGTGAGATCTCTCAATGCGCCCGCAGCGGAGGCCAGGGCCTGGTACCTCAAGGGCAGGGAAGCGATGGATAAAGGAGAATGGCAGCAGGCCCTGGAAGCGTTTCTCAAAGTCCTGGACAGGACGCTACGTCCAAGGACTGCCGTGAGGAGGAGAAAGAGGCCCCAGAACCCGCCGGAAACAGGAACCTAGGCGCAGGCCGTGAAACGCCAGGCCAAGTGGAAGACGGAAATGAACGGGGCAGGACCGGTGGGAGCAGAGGACCGGGCTTGGCTCCGAGGCTTGTGGTTGTACATTATCGAGGGTTATGTTATAAAAAGAATTGGAAATCAACCCCAACTGAAACGGAGGAATAATTCATGAGAGAGGTTTACGAGTTCTTGAAAAAGTGCGGTGTTTATTTTATCGCGACTATGGATGGTGATCAGCCGAGAGTACGGCCCTTTGGCACGATAGAGATATTTGAAGATAAGCTCTATATCCAAACCGGCAAGTCCAAAAATGTCTCCAAACAAATGCAAGCAAATCCCAAAATCGAGATTTGCGCTTTTAACGGCAAAGAGTGGATTCGTGTAACGGCGACCGTAGTAAGGGACGACAGAATAGAAGCAAAACAGCATATGTTAAATGCATATCCAGAATTGCAAAAAATGTATAAAGCAGATGATGATAATACAGAGGTGTTATATCTGAAAGATGCTACGGCCACGATTTACTCATTCACAGCTGATCCCCGTGTAATCGAGTTTTAAAGTATGGCATGGCAAAAAGGAATCAAGTCGTGTCTAGCGGCTTGATTCCTTTAATCACAACCAGAGTGAAAACGAGCGGGGGATGGGGAGATGTTTGGTTACAGGACAAAAGCAGCAGCCGTATTTTTGGTGATGACGATTGTTATTAGCGTTGCAGGCTGCTGGTCGTTTGACAGAAAGAAAGCGGTTCAGGCTGGGGTAGAAGAGAAGCTGGAATTGGCTGTTAAGTACCTGGCGGAGAAGAAGTTCAAAGAAGCGGTATTGGCCTATAACGAAGTTATAACA
Organism: Syntrophothermus sp.; assembly: GCF_013314835.1. NCBI lineage: Bacteria > Bacillati > Bacillota > Clostridia > Eubacteriales > Syntrophomonadaceae > Syntrophothermus > Syntrophothermus sp. The sequence continues at coordinate 18,697 of NZ_JABUEX010000024.1, read as the reverse complement.
ATAGACAGTAAAAACATTACCGCTTATAAGGGTTTGGGACTGGCTTATACCTTGCAGAAGAAAGCGGGTGAAGCAGAAAGAGTATTGAAGGAAGGTTTAAAGATACTGCCTAATGATGAACGACTGCGACTGGCCTTAGCCGGATTAATGCTTGATGAAGGGAAAGACGATGAGGCAGAAGCTGTTTACAAACAACTATTAGGTAGAAACAGTTCTTCTGTATCAGTTTATGAGGCGTATTCAAATTATTTGATTCGGCAGGGTAGAACCGCCGAAGCCATAACCTTGCTGGAACAGGCGGCAGCCAGAAATCCGGAGCAGTATCGACTAGAATCGCTTCTGGCGGAGCTATACATAAAGAATGGAGAAAAAGAAAAGGCCCTGGCAGCCATAAACAAATCCCTGAGCGTGGAACCGAATCAGTCGTCAGCCTATAGACAGTTGGGTGAACTGTATAGTCAGTGGTCCGAACTGATAGCCCTGGGTGACCAATATATACGGCAAAATCAAGCCAGGACTGGTTTTTTATACAAACTAACCGGGCTGTATGGGGCGAACCAGTTTGAAAAGCTAATCTCTGAATATGAGAAACTAAGCGGTGATTTAAAAGACAGTTCCCGTATGAAACTTTTGCTTGCTCAAAGCTACCGCAGATTAAACAATCCCCAAAAAGCGGATGAAATTATTAAAACGATAAACTTGGCGGAGGTAAAAGACGCTGGCATGCTGGCGGACCTGGCATACTATTACCTTGAAACCGAAGACAAGGATAGAGCCCGCAAAGCCGCCCTGCAGGGTATTGCGCTAGATAACAGCGTGATAGACAACTATGCGGTTATGTACAAGAGTTATGTCGACGAAGATCAGGAACTGGCCAGGGTTTGGGGGATTAGGTACTTGATTGCTAGTCCGGATTCATATTCGATTGCTTTTAATAAACTAATTGAATTAGAGATAGATCTTGGATATCAGATTGAATCAAAAGAGTCTTCAATATCCAGGGAAATTGTAGAATCAATAGTTATTGATCAAGCCCGGGCGGAAAGGCACTTTAAAAAACATCCAACTTGGAGCCAATGCAATACCTATGTTTACTTAGATACTAAAGACAACATTGCTTACAAAGGTTATTGTAAAAGAGCTTCAATTTTCAACCCGGTTGTTGAAAGGTATCGTTCTCCCAATATCTCTAAGACAATTCCGGAAAATATACTTGAACGGATGAAACAAGAGGGGGAAACAGAAGAGATAAAATACTCTCTGTTTTTGGTAACCGAGACATGGGCCTGGCCCGTGATTTACCAGGGGGACGTGCCATTTGAAGAACACCTAAAAAGAGCCGGTTACTCGGTGGAAAGTATAACCTTTGTTGATAAATGATTTGTGCAGCGGGGCACGGAGGATCAAGTTCAGAATTGTATGTGAAAAAACCTGGTGATGATAATGCCCTATTAAGCCGCAGATATTGATGGAGTGGTCCACTTTTTTGTGAGCATTTCGCCGCTCAGTGGCTCAAGTTTAGTTTAAGCGGTCCCGGCTCTACTCATAGCTCAAGGCCTGGGCCGGGTCCAGGGATGAAGCCTGGCGCGCGGGATAGTAGCCGAAAAAGATGCCTATAGCGCAGGCGGTCACGATTGCCAGGATAACGGAAGATAAAGATATACTGGTCGGCCATCCCACGATCCAGGTGAAGACCTTGGTGGTCCCAGCACCCAAGATGATACCGACCAAAGACCCGGTGAAGCACATCAATACCGCTTCCAGGAGAAACTGGGCCAGGATATCTTCCCGACTAGCACCTATCGCTTTGCGTATCCCGATCTCGCGTGTCCGTTCCGTGACCGACACCAGCATGATATTCATGATGCCGATGCCGCCTACCACTAGAGAAATGCCGGCTACAGCCGCCAGGAAAAGGGTCAAGATACCGGTCACGGACTCTGCTTGTTCTTGGATCTGGGCGTTGTTTATGACCCGAAAATCATCAGTGTCACTGTCCGTAAGGCCGTGGGCCTTGCGCAGCAGGGCAGTTATCTCGGTCTGGGCCTGTTCTGTTGCCTGCGGGCTTTGGGCCTGTATGATAAGGCTATTGATGCGGTCTTGAGTTCCCAGCAGGCGTATCTGGGCCGTGGTGATAGGAACGTAGATGACATCGTCCTGATCCGTCATTTCTTGGGCACCTACCGATGCCAGAAGCCCCACCACCTTAAAAGCTACACCCTGCATTCTGATCTCGGCTCCGATAGGATTGGCTCCGGCCGGGAATAGGTTTTCGTAGGCTGTCTGCCCCAGTACCGCTACCGGCCTCATGGATTTTACGTCCTGCTCGCTTATAAACCTACCTTCCTGGATTACAAGGCTCGAAATCTGGGCTATGTCGGGAGTGGTACCGGTTATGCTGGTTTCCGAGCTGTAGTTGGCTCGGGTAACCAGGGTTCCGAGGCGAACGACCGGTGCCACGGCCTTTACCGAGGACAGCTTGGCGATGTCTTCGGCATCGCTCATGGTGAGCTTGCTCGCTCCCGGGTTGCCCCGGCCGAACTGTCCGCCTCCTCCCGGCATCACCGTCAGGCGGTCGGCTCCCAGTTGATTAATCCGGGAAAGGACCTGTTCCTGGGTTCCGTGGCCGATAGCTGTCATTACGATGACCGCCGCCACTCCGATTATAATCCCGAGCATGGTGAGAAACGACCTGAGTTTATTGGCTTTCAATGCCTGAAAACAGAACTGGGCCAATATTTCTGGCTTTACCGACAACCGATTCATTGTACGGACCCCCCATTTTGGGATTTTAACGCCGATTAATGCAGACTTATATGCCGTCTGCAGAACCAACTTTAAACCTAATCAGCGTAAATCTGCGTCCTCACAACAATTACATATATTTGCTGTCGCTCACGATTATGCCGTCCCGCATCGATACCTGGCGATCGCAGAACTGGGCGATGTTGGCTTCGTGGGTTATGACGACGACAGTTACTCCGTGCATGCGGTTTACCTCTTGGAAAAGCCGCATTATCTCTTCGCTGGTGACCGAATCCAGGGCTCCTGTGGGTTCGTCGGCCAAAAGAACTGCCGGTTGGTTGACCAGGGCCCTGGCTATGGCTACCCTCTGCTGCTGCCCGCCTGACATCTGGTTGGGACGGTGGGAGGCCAACTCGGATATGCCCAGGGTGTCCAGCATTTCCATGGCGATTTTCTCGGCGGTGGCGGAGTCGTGGCCGGCATAATATAAGGGCAGCTTTACGTTTTCGAGCGCCGTGGATCGGGCCAACAGGTTGTAGCGCTGGAAGACGACGCCCAGCCGTTTATTACGCAGGATAGAGAGTTCCCGGTCATCCAGTTGGTTGACCTCGACCCCTTCCAAGATGTAGGTGCCGCTGGTTTGGCGGTCCATGCCCCCCAGTATGTTGAGCAGGGTGCTCTTGCCGGAGCCGGAAGGCCCCATGATGGCTACCATTTCGCCCCTATCTATGTCCAGGTCAATGCCCCGAAGAGCCATCACTTCTACACCGGACAAGGGGTAGACCTTGGTCAGCCCCCGACACTGTATCAAAGGAGCGGATTGTGTCACCGCGTCATCTCCCCCTTCTGCCCTAGTGCATGAACGGGCCGCCGGGGAAGGCTGGCCCAGCGTTGTTCCGGGTGGACGATCTGGTGCTGGTCGAACTGGTGGAGGTAGCCGTCGAGTTGACCTTGCTGGTTATAACTACCTCGCCTTCTTTCAACCCGGACTTGATCTCGATACTCACGTCATCTGACAGGCCCGTTTCCACCCATTTGAGGGCCTCTTTGCCGTCGACCAGTACAACTATGGGTTTTCGATTCGAGGCCTGGTTCGTGGCCCGGCCGGAAAAATTCGAGGTTTCTTTGGTTTGGGACCGGGCCTGGGACGAGCTGGACCTGACGTCAGTCCCAGTCTTTGAAAGCGACCGGTTGGATGCCAGGTAGGTCTCTCCATAGTCGAGGGCGGACTGGGGCACAGCCAGGACGTTTTTGGCCTCGCCAACGATTATGGTGATGGACGCCGGCATCCCGGCTCTCAAATCCCGGTAATCGTCGATGCTGATGACCGCGTCATAGACCTGCACGTTGTTGGAGGTAGTGGCCAGCGGGGAAAGGGACAACAGCTTGCCCGAAAATTCCCGATCGGGATAGGCGTTGACTGTGAACGTTACTTTCTGCCCTACTTTGACTTTGCTGATGTCGGCTTCGTTTACCTGGGCCGCCAGTTGGAGTTCGGTAGACGAGACGGTGATGCTGAACTGGGAAGAGCTGGCTTCGGAGGAGGTCCCGGCCGCAGTCCACTGCCCGGTATTGCCGGTGATGGCGGCGACGAAACCGTCAAACGGGGCGATCATGACGCAGTTGTTCAAGTTGTTTTGGGCTTGAGAAACCTGAGCTTCGGCTGATTTTACCTGGGCGGCAGCTACTTCGATGTCTCCTTTGTCTTTGGTGAGTTCCAGGTTGCTGAGGGCGTTCTGGTACTGGGACAGAGCCGATTGGTAGCTGGCGCGGGCCGAATCTAACTCCGACTGAGAAATTACTCCGGCTTCGAACAAAGGCTCGGACCTTTCGAATTCTGCCTTGGCTATATCGAGACTACTCTTGCTTTGGTCTACCTGGGCCTGAGCCTGGGCTACCTTATGAGGGTAGGTGGAAACAAGTCGGTTGTAGCTGGCCCGGGCATTGTCGAGACTGGCCTGGGCTTGTTCAAGGGCGGTTTCGAGGTCCTCGCTCCTTTCTACAGCCAGGACCTGCCCGGCCTTGACGGTGTCCCCGACTTTGACCTTACATTCTTGAACATAACCCTGGGATTTGAAGGTCAGGGTCACGCTCTGGACCGGTTCAACCTGACCTGAGGCGGTTGCAGTTTGAACGATGTCGGCATAACTTGCCTGGTAGGTTATGTACCCGGTGTCTTTAGACCCGGCCCCAATAAGTTTCCAACCCGCGATTCCGACCAGCAATACGGCTATCGCTACCGCGGCCAGCTTAGTTTTCTTTGATAGCCGCGACCAAACGCCGGTTAATTTTTTCAACATGCGTTTCTCTCCTCTCTCCAACCTGTAACGGGTTACGTTTCGTCAAAGAACATAGAGCCCAACGAAAGGAAGTTATTTTCATTTCTTAATTCTGCATTCTCAATTAACTTCCACTATACGCCCAGGGGGTGGCGAAGGCTTTGGCTAGGACCGCGTGCTGGCATTTGGCCTCGAGCAGGGATTGGTAGGCTTTAGCCGCTTCGGCTTCTGCCTGGGCTACTTCCATGCGGCTGGCGGCTCCGTACTTGAGTTTAAGCTGGGTCCACTCCAGGTTCTGCTGGGCGGTTTGGGACTGGCTGAGCAGGTTTTGGTAGTTCTTCTCAAGCTGGGTTATGCTGCTGTAGAGTGAGCGTACCTGCTGCTCGAGCTGGTTCTTGGCTGAGACCAGGTTCTGCTCGGCCATAGGGATCGACAGTTGTTGGGCTTTGTATGAATTGTATTCAGCATTACTGAAGCTGTATATGTCCAGGGCTATCTGGGCCTGGTTGACGGAGAGCTGGGCCCGTTTTACGGTCGGGCTTTCATCCAGGGCTCGGGATACTTCGGCCTCGATGCTGGTGATTTCGACTGGGTCGTATGCGGGTTCGTCTGTGAGCACGGGACGGGCCGAAGACGACAGGCCTATCAGTTGGTCGAGCTTCAGATACGCGTCTTCCAAATTTTGCTTAGCGGTCTCCAGTTGGGCCTGCGCGGCTTGACACGAATTTTCTTGCTGTTTCACTTCCAAGAGGCTGGCTTTGCCGAACTGGTGCTTGAGAACGGCAGCTCTCTTCTGGTAGTCGGCATAAGCGTAACTCTTTTCGGCTGCCGTTAGAGCTGCCTGGGCTTGAAGCACGTTGAAATATGCCTGATATACTTGGATGGTTACCGAATCTTTTTGGGACGCGAACTCCTTTTTCGCTACCTGCCAGTTGAGGTCTTTCTGAACCAGGTTGTTGAAGGCTTTTTCGGTCTCGGCGTCCGCCTGCCCGGTCGGGGTGTAGCTGACAGCCGTGGCCGCTGCTTCCCGTTCGTACTCCGCCTGTTCCAAAGAAAGCTCTTTGGTCTTGAGCGAAGGACTGTAGGACAAGGCCATTTCAACCGCCTGCTCGAGGGTCAGGGATTGAGTTTGGTCCGCTGCCCTGGCCGCGGGACAAATAGACAGCATGCCGAACAGTACGGTTAAGGCGATTACCAGGGATTTTCGCATGCCATTCACCTCTTTATTCCCCTTTTGCACGATTAGGGGAGTCCTCATTTACGTTCGAGCCGGGTGCATCCGCGCCATTGTCAGGTGTCGTGGCATCCCCGGCTAGAGCTTCGGGGATTTCGTGCCGCGCATCGCCGTTTTTCAATCGTGCTTTTTCTTTTGGCCGTTTAAGCACCTTATAAGCGAGAATAAGCCCGGTTATGGTCACCAGTATGAAACCGATGGCAACCACATCTAAGAGCAGCGAGAAATCATAATTGCCGGCCCGTCCTTTGTGCAGGGCCCTAATCACTGCCAGAGTACCCAGATCTCGGCCGCCCGCGTACGGCCCGCCGGAGCCGGCTCTTCCTCCTTGCAATCCTGGGCCTTCCCATCCTGGCGTGCCTAATTGGGTGCTTTCATTCAAACCGAGGCTTGCATCGAACCCCGCTCTAGGCGGACCTTGACCAGACCAGTGAGCGTTGGCCAGGATGAGGCCGGTTATCGACTGCAGTAAAAGAAATGCGGCTACGATGACCCCTGTCCAGAGGTGTAGTTTACGAATAGTCTTCAAAATTACCCACTCCTCTTGTCAAAAGACTTGGTATTCTGTTTCTACCATAACCAATATCTGTTACTATTTTGTGAACAAACTCTAACAAAAATAAAAACACCGATTAGATATGAATTCTAAGAATCGGTGCTTGCCCATCACTTGAAAAAACGGTTCTATCTCTATCAAGTAAGCGGAGACTATCTTTTCCACCCGGCAACTTAAGGAACAGGCTCTTCGGGCGAAATCAGTTTTCCGCAGGTACTGCCGGGATGGAAAAAAAGAAGGTCGATCCTTGCCCGGGCTGGCTATGAACCCCGACTTTTCCGCCGTGAGCCTCTACTATTTGTTTAACGATTGCCAGGCCTAGCCCGGTCCCACCCAGGCTGCGGGAACGAGATTTCTCCACCCGGTGAAACCTATCCCATATATATGGCAGGTCTTCCTCGGGGATCCCCGGACCTTCGTCGCTAACTTCGATTTGAACCAATCCGTTGTCTGAACCGGCCTTGACGGTCACCGTTTTGCCGGGAGGAGAGTAACGGATGGCATTTTCTACCAGGTTAGTTAACACCTGCTCCATGCGGTCTTCGTTAGCCAGCATCAGCGGCAAGCTCTGTGAAATGTCGACTTTTACCCAGATCTGGTGTTGCTCGAGTTGCGGCCCCAGCTTGAAAAGGACGCGGCTCACCAGCTCGCTAACTTCGATTGGATGGAGTTCCCATACGATCTTACCCGCTTCCATCTGGGCCAGGTCTAACAGTTCGCGGATTAACCGGGTTAAACGGACTGTTTCTTGGTGGATCACCTTTAGGTAGTGTCTTTGGGCCTCGGGGCCGCTGATGGTGCCGTCTAATATGGCTTCTATAAATCCCCGGATCGAGGTCAGGGGGGTGCGCAGTTCGTGCGAGACGTTGGCTACCAAGTCACGGCGCCAGACCTCGAGGTTTTTGATATCGGTTATGTCCTGGAGCACGCCTACGGCACCGCTTATTTTGCCTGCGCCATTGGTCAAAGGAGCAACATGGATCAGGACACAAGTTTTCCCGCCGTTCAGATCCAACTCGGCCGAGCGGGGTTCTCCTGAATCAGTCACGCTCGCAAAAACCTCAGGTATTCCCGAAAACGGCAATTCGGAGAGCGGGCGGTTAATGATGTCTTCCGGCTTCACGGCTAAGGTTCTGGAGATGGCGGTATTGGCGAGGATAACTTGACCTTGTCCGTCCACAGCCAACACCCCTTCTGCCATGTGAGCGAGAATGCTTTCAATCTTGCTCTTTTCTCGGAAAAGAGCGGTTACGGTGGCATCTAAAGACTCTGCCAGGTAATTGAAATCCTGGGCCAGTTGGCCTACTTCGTCACTGGTGGTAACTTCGATTCGCTGGTCAAAGTTACCTTTGGCCATTTCGCGGGTTATCCGGCTCATTTGGCTGAGAGGGCGGGATATGGAGCGAGAGAGCCACGTTCCTACCAGGGCTGAGAGCACCACGGCTGCTGCTGCCGCGTAAAGGATGAGGGACCGGATGGCGTTGATGGTAGCAGTTAAACCCGCGATCGGTGCGGCTATGGCCAGGGCTCCTGCCACCTGGTCTTGCGCATACACCGGAACTGTAACCGAAAGCACGGCTTCCTGAAAACGCTTGTGGTACCCGCGAGAACTGATGGTCTCCCCGTTGAGGATGCGCTCGGCCTCCCCGGCTGTCAGCCAAAGGGGCGGGTGAAGCGGAACACCGGCGCTTGCCAGTTGCAGGTTTTCTTTATCGACTAACAGCACGCGGGCATTCAGAAAATGGCCGAGGGTAACCAGCATGGGATCTATCCGTTGTTCTGTGTTACCTTCGAGGTACGCGGATACCAGTAGCGCTAATTCCTGCCCTTTTCGTTCGAGCTCATGCTGTTTGGATGTGTAAAAATAGTTGGCTAATAGTTGAGAAGTAGCGAACCCGACCGCTATCAAGGTTACCAGGGTTATAGCGAGGTAAGAAGCCATCAACTTGGTAAAGAGGTTTGCACGCATCTATTCTGCCACCTCAAACTTGTAACCTCGTCCCCATACTGTTCTTATGTACCGCTGCTTGACCCCTGATTCCAGCTTTTCTCTTAGCCGTTTGATATGGGTGTCTACTGTGCGGGGGTCCCCCAGGTAATCGTAATCCCACACGTAGGAAAGCAGTTGCTCTCTGCTATACACCTTCCCAGGATGGCTGGCGAGAAACCACAGTAATTCGAACTCTTTGGGGGTAAGGGAAACTCTGCGACCGTCAACCTCAACCAGGTGACTATCGTAATTCACAGTCAGGCCTGGATAGAACAAAACCCTGTTTCCATCTTGATTAGCTAAAGAGGTACGGCGCAGCACGGCTTTGACCCGTGCGACCAGCTCGATGGGGCTGAATGGTTTGCAAACGTAGTCGTCGGCTCCCAAATCCAGCCCCAATACCCGGTCGGACTCCTCTCCTTTGGCGGTGAGCATGATAATGGGAGCATTGCTCATCGCGCGAATCTCCCGGCACACCGTCCAGCCATCCTTTTTCGGCAGCATGATGTCGAGAATTACGAGGTCCGGGTTACTCGACCGGAATTTGCTGAGAGCTTCTTCTCCGTCCCAGGCCGCTTCGACGGCATACCCTTCTTTCTCTAAATACAATCTCAGTAGTTCTTGAACCAGCTCTTCATCTTCTACGACGAGAATGGTGGAAGCCATAGGTTAGCCTCCTTTGCTTAACACCGTTTTGACTTTGATTTATCTGGACATTAACCTGCAACCATTTTCTGCAAACCATGGTCTTTCTGGTTAGCTTCATTATATCCCAAACTCTTTACAGTTTTGTGACGACACCAAATCATTATGTTTTGTTCTAGACTAGGAGGATTTTGACGAAAGAGATCGAATATATAACCTTGGCCTGTCAAGGCATGCATGAATATGCCTCATGTCTTGACACAAGAAGTTACCAGTTTATGGAAGAGAGAGACCGGGTTTTCCTGGGGTCAAAAGTGCAGCTCACGAAGGATCTGCTCCTGTGTTTCTCTTCAAACCTTTCAGGTAAGAGGTAAATAAGGGGGAAGATCTTATGAGCTTCGAACTTAACCTTAAGCTGTTCGATACCGGAGTAGTATCGTAATTGCCCAGCGCGGAAGAAAGATAGCGCCCCTGTGGTGAAGGCGCAGGGCCCCGCGATCAGACTTCATAAGGTTTGTTTTTGCTCAGCAAGGCTTTTTGTTTCGACTTGCAGCGCCTGGGAATGATGGAAAGACGTAACTGCAAGAGAGATGCAAGTGGGCCTGGACTGGGTTTCTGGAAGCGAAACAGCAGGGCAAAAAAGTCAGTGCCGGGACCGGTAGACAGAGAAATGGCGAGCAGTTGAGGTTATTGTTCGGCTTAAGAGCTGCATTGTTTGATAAATTGAGCAGAGGGAGGGTATCAAATGGGTAGACCAGAAAAAATCAGTCTCCAAGAGGCGGCCAGTTTGATCAAAGACGGCGACCTAGTAGCCTTTAGCGGTTTTACCATCTGGCGCCGTCCGGTAGCCCTGTGTTACGAGTTAGTGAGGCAGGGCAGGAAGAATTTGCATTTGTTCGAGGTTCAAGGTGGCTTCCACAGCGACATGCTAGTTGGGGCCGGGTGTGTCAAAATATGGGAAGGCAGCTGGATGGGGCAGGAAATCCTAGGAAAAGTAGGAGAAAACCTGTCTCGCAAGCAGTGTGCGGGAGAGATCCTCACCGAGGACTTCAGCCACGGTCATGCCGTTGCCCGCATAGTGGCAGGGTCTCTTGGGCTCCCCTTCTTTCCGACTGCCTTGGCTATGGGGACCGACATCCTCAATCCTAAGTACGATATGCTGGGGAATGCAGGTTTGAGAGACGGTTCCAATCCCAAGATACCGCGCAAGAAGTACGATATCATGAAAGACCCGTTCTATGACATGGGAGAGCTTTTACTGATGCCGGCTGTGAACCCCGATTGGGCCTTGATTTATGCTCCCTACGTCGGCACCGAAGGCACTGTAAGAGTGCTGGCTCAGAGTTACAATGACATGGACGTCATCAAAGCATCCGACAAGGTTATCGTGATCTGCGAAGAAATAGTGCCTGATGAATACCTCCGTCGAGAACCCGAAAGGAATGTAGCCTCCGGATATGAGATCGACTATATAGTCGAGTGTCCGTGGGCAGCCCATCCCACCGGTTCCCAGTATTTCTATGATACCGATGCAGAGTTTCTGAGGAATTTCAATAAGGTACGGACTCAAGAAGAGTTTGATAAGTGGGCTGAGCAATGGATATTCAGTTGTGACAGTCATATGGACTACCTGAAGAAACTTGGCGTTGAGCGTTTGGAAAGCTTGAGGGCTGGAGTATTGGGCTATTCTAGACGGGTGAAAAGGGGGAAGAGATAAATGAGCGCTAAGACCGAATACGCAAAGCCAGGCGAATTCAAGCCGATAGATCTTTTAGCTGCTGCGGCGGCTAGAGAAGTAAAGGATGGGGACGTGGTGTTTGCCGGTACGGGGCTGCCGATGTTGGCTATTACCTTGGCTCAGTACGAGCATGCGCCAAACGCGGTTTGCATATACGAAGCCGGGAGCATAGGCGGACGACCCATTGACATTCCGACGTCAGTAGGAGATGCTCGTTGTTGTTACCAGGCGTCAAAGGCCGCAGGATTGTTCGAGGCATTTTATGGACAGTTGCATTCCGGGTATGTAGATCTGGGCTTTTTGGGTGGAGCCGAGATCGATAAATACGGGAACGTAAACACCACGGTCGTCGGCGATTACGCTCGTCCTAAGAAGAGATTCAGCGGAAGCGGCGGCAACGCGGACATTAACTCCTTTGCTAGAAGGACCGTATTCATCATGGTTCAGGAAAAGCGCCGGTTTAACGAGCACGTCGACTATATAACCTCGCCCGGCTGGAGGATTCCCAGGTGGCCGAGTGGGGAATTTGTTCATAAGAGAGAAATCTACGGGAAATTCTTCCACGGAGGGCCGGTAGCGGTCATTACGGACATGGCTATATTCCGTTTCGATGAAGAAGGGTTAATGTATTTGGATACAGTGCATCCCGGGTTCAGCGTGGAGGACGTTAAGAACAACGTTTCTTTCGACCTGAATGTATCTAGGGTGAAGGGTGAAACTTTACCTCCAACCTACCATCAATTGGAACTGCTGTATACTAAGGTTGACCCAGAAGGGATATTCTTACCGTAAGTCAGGCTAAAATAAAAAAAGGCCCAAGTATCCCCGGAAACGACCGGGGAATTTTTTTTTGGCTTGATTCGCAAACCTGTAGAACGGGTTTAGATTCGAAGGAGTCTGGTAATACTCAAAGGAAAAGAGGGTAAAGGGGTTTTGAACTTGCACCGCACATTGATAGTACTCTTGCTTTTCGGCACCCTTCTGGGATTGGTGAACATGGAGCAAATGAATCAAATCCAGGTATACAACCAGGTTCTAAGACTGCACGTGATTGCCAACAGCGATTCCCGACAAGACCAAGCCTTGAAGCTGAAAGTCAAAGACAGGATTGTCACTTTGATGCGAAAAGAGCTGAACAACATCCGGGACGTTGAAGAAGCAAGAAACCGGACACGTCAATGTTTGCCTTTGATTCAGAAAACGGCGCAAGCGGAGATAAAAAACCAGGGATACGATTATCCCGTTCGCGTGTTGATGGGAGAGTACGAATTTCCCACCAAGCTCTACGGGGACATGGTATTCCCCCAGGGACGTTATGAAGCTGTAAGGGTAATCATCGGGGAGGGACGAGGACGTAACTGGTGGTGTGTATTGTTCCCACCACTGTGCCTGGTTTCTTCACAGGATCAAGGTTTAACCCTGAATGCGGACTCTCGGGTTGAGGTGAAATTGAAGTTGCGGGAGATCTGGGAAAAAGGGATACGCGTTACGTCCAATAACCAGCCGGGGTCACGATGAACGTACTGCTGGTTCGAGAAAAGACCGGGAAGACGCTCATTCCACCTAGCGATGGCAGCGCTAGAGAACGAAAACCGGGTTGATTCAATCGAATTGATGCTAGTCGGAGTCTTGGAGCGAGCTGGCTAACACTCCTCGGAAATAGACTACTCTCATCTATTTTAATTTTCTAGTGGTGATCCTTTAAGTGTCATGGTGGTCTGTGGCCCGTTTTTGAGGCAGATGGACTGGCGTTTTTTTTTGGGTACAATATAATTGAAGCTGTAGACAAAGCTACGAATGAAGAAGGCAAGACCATGCTCAAAACAGTGACAATAGAAGCACCGGCTAAGATAAACCTCACCCTTGATGTTAAGGGGCGGCGTCCCGACGGGTACCATGAAATCGAAACCGTAATGCACCAGATAGACTTGGTGGACAGAGTATCCCTGCGAGTAAGTTCTGAGGGTATCAAGGTTACTGCCGATTCGCCTGAGCTCCCTTGCGCGGAAGACAACCTGGCTTTCCGGGCAGCTGTAGAGTTTTTTAGGCAAGTTGGTGCTACCGGCGGGGTCGAAGTATTCATCCACAAGAGGATCCCAGTAGGAGCCGGCCTTGCCGGGGGCAGCAGCGATGCGGCTGCTGTTATAAAGGGGCTTAACCGGTTGTATGGGGACAGGCTTACACCGGATGAGATGCTGGGTCTGGGGGCGAAGATAGGCTCCGACGTTCCGTTTTGTATTTTGGGGGGCACAGCTCTTGCCCGAGGGAGGGGAGAGATAGTCACACCGCTGTTCACTGATATGACGCTAGCTTTGGTGCTGGTAAAACCGGATTTTGCGGTCTCGACCAAAGAGGTTTACGAAAGGTTCGACAAAGTGCAGATTTTCGAGCGCCCCGATACAGACGAGGTGATGCGCGGGCTCTTGTGCAAAGACGTAGAAATGATTTGTCGGGGAATGGGGAACGTCCTGGAAGCGGTTACGACTGCATGGTTTCCGGAGGTGGCCCGTATCAAACAGCGGATGAAAGGACTTGGGGCGATAGCGGCTCTGATGTCAGGAAGCGGTCCTAGCGTCTTTGGGGTGTTTCAAGAAGAAGGGGAAGCCAGGGAGGCTTTCGGCCGTTTCAAGCTCGAATACCGAGAGGTATACTTGACGAAGTCTTATAGAAAGGGTGAGGGAAAGGATGCCGGAAAGCAGACTGATTCCTGTGAAACTGGACACGTATAAGCCTTTACGCGAGGTAGTGTTCGAAACCCTCCGGGAAGCTATTATCAACGGGACTCTCAAGCCCGGAGAAAGAATGATGGAGATTCAATTGGCTGAACAACTCGGTGTTTCCCGCACGCCGGTGAGAGAGGCTATAAGGAAGCTGGAACTCGAGGGGTTCGTGGTCATGATCCCTCGCAAAGGGGCATACGTTGCTGGCATTTCTTTAAAGGACATCGCCGATGTTTTTGAGGTTAGGGCAGCCATGGAAGCACTGGCCGCCGGGTTGGCGGCGGAGCGGATTACCGCTGAAGAATTGGAGGAAATGGAAAGGTTGTTGGTACGAATCGGTGAGCATATCGAGGCCAATCGTTTGGAAGAAGTGGTGGAAATGGATACCCTTTTCCATGAGGCTTTGTACAAGGCCAGCCGCAACCTAAAACTAGAACAAATACTTCAAAACCTGCGGGAACAGATACAGCGTTTTCGCAGTACTTCTTTGGCTTTTCCAGGACGGATGAAAGAAGCCTTGGAAGAACACAAGAAGATAGTGGAAGCTATTTCTGACAGGAATACAGCTTTGGCCCAACAGTTGGCTCAGGAACACATAGAGAACGCGGAGAACAGCATGCTGGAGGCATTGCGCAGGAACGGTTTCGACCTCAAGTAAACTGGGGGTGAATCACATGCAGGAATACGATGCAGTGATCCTAGCAGGGGGGGTTAACTCGGCCGAATTAAGAAAGTATGCCCCTTATGACAGTGAAGCGTTGATCGTCATCGGCAGGTATCCCATGGTTTACTACGTTTACCGTGCGGTCCGGGCGTCGCAACGGATAAGAAACATAGTAATAGTTGGGCCGAAACAGTCTCTGCAGGAAATATTTAAGAAGGAAAACAACCTACGTTTTGCTGAACCTGGGCAGGATTCTATAGACAGCTTGGCCAATGGAATCGAAGTGCTGGAGGGGTCCGGGATTACGGACCGAGTACTGGTACTGCCTACGGATATCCCCTTTATCACGGCCGAAGCTATAGATGATTTCATTTCTAGGTGTGAGGGAGAAGAAGCTGATTTTTTTTATTCAATAGTTAACCGAGAGGTGAATGAGAAAAGGTTTCCAGGAGTGAAGCGGACCTACGTGAGGCTGAAAGAAGGTGTTTTCACAGGGGGCAACCTGTTTGTGATAAAGAGCGATAAGATCGCAAGCTGTGTGGCCTTGGCCAAGCAGTTTGTGGCCCGCCGCAAGAACCCGTTCCAGATGGCTCGCCTTTTGGGCTTAGGCCTGGCTTGGAAGTATTTGACTCGCCGTCTTACTATTCCCGATGCCGAAGCCAGATTCTATCGGGTTGTAGGTATTCGAGGGCGGGCTGTAATATCTCCGTTTGCCGAAGTGGGAGTGGATGTGGACAAGCCCAGCGATCTCTGGCTGGCTGAAAGGATATTAGGTGTGGGATAACAGAAGTCGATAACGGGGTGAGGGGATTGGCAGAGATTGCGGTTATTTTGGCCGCGGGTAAAGGCGTAAGGATGAAGTCTAACTTGCCTAAAGTAATGCATAAGGTTGCAGGTCAGCCTATGGTCCTGCATGTGGTAACCGCGGCCCGCAGGGCGGGTTTAAACAGGGCGGTCTTAGTGGTGGGACACGGGCGTGAACAACTGGAGAACGAGCTGGCCGACAGGGGTCTGGAGTTCGTGGTCCAGGACGAGCAGCTAGGAACAGGACATGCTCTGATGCAGGCGGAAAGACTGATTGCCCCTTCCGATACTGTGATGGTGCTGTGCGGGGATACTCCTCTTCTTCGGGCAGAAACTCTCCAGGCCCTGCTCGAACACCATCGGGGCCAAGGGGCAACGGCTACGGTTTTGAGCACGAGGCTATCCGATCCCACCGGGTACGGGAGGATTGTCCGCGACCGTGAAGGGAGGCTGGAACGGATAGTCGAGGAGAAAGATGCTCCGCCCGAAATCAAGGCTATTGATGAAATCAATTCGGGACTTTACTGTTTTCAGGGACAAGCGGTGTTCGAAGCCTTGAAAGAGATAAAACCGGACAATGCGCAGGGAGAATACTACTTGACCGATGTGCTTCCGGTGATGATTAAAAACGGGTTGCAGGTAGAAGTTTTCTTGCATTCTGATGCAGAAGAAGTGCACGGCATAAATGACAGGATCCAGCTGGCTTACGCCGAAAAGGTTTTGAGGCGGAGAAAAAACCAGGAACTGATGAGAAACGGGGTAAGCATGATGGATCCGGACTCCACGTTTATCGACATGCAGGTTGAAGTGGGGCCTGACACCTTAATCTACCCATTCACGTTTATCGAAGGTAACACCCGTATTGGCAGCAACTGCGTCATAGGTCCGGGTACTCACATAATCGATTCGGTGATCGGGGATGGGGTCAGGATAGAGAGGTCCAAGCTGTTGGAGTGCGAAATAGGCGAAGGCTGCAATATAGGACCGTTCGGATATATAAGGCCGGGGACGGTGCTCAAGAGAGGGGTCAAGGTAGGAGATTTTGTGGAGATAAAGAAGTCGGTCATCGACGAAGGCAGCAAAGTTCCACACCTGGCTTATGTGGGAGATGCCCAGGTGGGGAAAAGGGTTAACATAGGGGCCGGAACCATCACCTGTAACTACGATGGAAAAAACAAGTACGTTACGGTTATCGAAGATGACGCTTTTATCGGTAGCAATACTAATCTGGTAGCGCCGGTAAAGATCGGGCGGGGAGCGACAACCGGTGCCGGTTCGACGATAACCAAAGAAGTACCTGCTGAGACTTTGGCGGTGGAGAGGGCCAGACAAAAAAATATTGGCGGGTGGGCAAAGAGGAAAAACCAGGCCCACGACGAAGGATAAGGTGGGAGGGAGGAAAATCATGAATGCTTCCAGATGGAGGATGAAACTCTTTACGGGGACCGCTCATGTTTGTCTGGCCCAAGAGGTAGCCGATTACTTAGGAATCCACGTCGGCGATGCCAAGGTCAAAAGATTCATAGACGGTGAGATCAGCGTAGCCATAGATGAAAGCGTGCGCGGGGTCGACGTTTTTGTACTCCAACCCACTTGTCCCCCTGCTAACGAGAATCTGATGGAGCTTTTGATAATGATCGACGCCTTTCGCCGGGCGTCGGCTGCGCGCATCAATGCCGTTATTCCCTATTACGGGTATGCCCGTCAAGATCGAAAAACCAGAGCTCGGGATCCTATCACTGCCAAGTTGGTGTCGAATCTTATAACCACGGCCGGAGCTGACCGCGTAGTAACGGTTGACCTTCACGCCGGGCAGATCCAGGGGTTTTTTGATATCCCTGTGGATCACCTGCTGGGAGTGCCCACCATCGCAGAGTATTTCAAGAATAAAGGGTTGGGAACGGACGCGGTGGTGCTGTCGCCTGATGTAGGGGGGGTCAGGAGAGCCCGGGACCTGGCCGAACGGTTAGGGGCGACCATCGCTATTATAGATAAAAGGCGACCGGAGCCTAACGTATCGGAGATCATGAACGTTATCGGCGATGTGGCCGGCAAGCAGGTTATCATCATAGACGATATCATAGACACCGGAGGAACCATAGCCAGTGCAGCCAAGGTTATGACTGACATGGGTAGTAAAGAGGTATATGTTTGCTGCACCCATCCGGTCTTTTCGGGGCCAGCCATAGAACGCATGAGGGAGGCTCCGATAAAAGAAATCGTTATCACCAACACCATACCCGTTCCTCCGGAGAAGAAGCTGCCCAATATGGTGATTCTTTCCATGGCTCCCCTTATCGGCGAAGCCATAATACGTATTCACGAAGACCTTTCGGTCAGCAAGCTTTTTGATTGAAGCTCATCGAGGCAGGGCCTTACCGTTTTCTGTTTTTCTAGTATTCTCAGGAGGTTCGGAGGGGGAGCAGTGAAACTGGTAGTCGGGTTGGGGAATCCGGGGAAGGAGTATCAGGGGACCCGCCATAACCTGGGTTTCATGGTGGTGGAAGAACTGGTCCGCCGCCACGGGGTTAAGAGACAGGAATACAAACACAGTTCGGTTATGGCTTGGCTGGAGTGCCATGGAGAAGAGGTGGTGGTAGCCAAGCCTCTTACATATATGAACCGTTCCGGACAAGCGGTAAAACCTTTAGTGTCAGCATTAAAGCTGAATCTGGAAGATGTCTTGGTGATATGCGATGACCTAGATTTGGAAACCGGGCGAATTCGTATTCGCCCCCGTGGGGGTTCGGGAGGCCACCGGGGGTTAGCCTCGGTGATTAGCAGCTTGGGAACCGAAGAGTTCGCCCGCTTGCGAGTGGGTATCGGAAGACCCCCCACGGGAGAAGATGTTATCGACTATGTGCTGGATGGCTTTACGGGGAGCGAGACAGAGACAATGGCCCGGGCCATAGCTCGCGCTGCAGACGCGGTAGAGACGTGGATAGGGCAGGGCATAGAAAAGGCCATGAATACGTATAATTTTTCAGAAAGATGTGAATAACCTTTGCCCCCAGCCTGCCAACCTATAAGCAAACGAGCTTAAGGGGTTGGGTTAGGTGAAGGTGTACTATGTTTGTGAATGTTGTGATAAGGTCTACGCTGAGCTGGAGACCGAAGGTGAAGGTTATACGCAGGTAAACGGGTTATGCGCGGAATGCCTCGAGGAGATAGGCGGCAGGTCCGATTCATTTTCTATCATTAGTCAGTGGTTCTATAACTGAGCCTGAGCCACAGATACACAGCCACAGATGGACACAGATTGGCACGGATTAACACTGATTATTAGATGCAGACTTCAATGACACTTAAAAGTGTCACCACT
>NZ_JABUEX010000023.1:0-47264 GCF_013314835.1 Syntrophothermus sp. | reverse complement strand
TCTTTTCTGCCCTCACCCCAGTTTGCAAATAGTTTCAATCCACGCTCCCGCGCGGGGAGCGACGTAGACCGAAACGGCAATGTCAGGTTTGATATGTTTCAATCCACGCTCCCGCGCGGGGAGCGACATTATTAATTTATACAAGGGTGAGAAAGGAGGAGTTTCAATCCACGCTCCCGCGCGGGGAGCGACCTGACCGGTAGGGACATGATTGACGCCGAAAAGGTTTCAATCCACGCTCCCGCGCGGGGAGCGACGTGGTTCATTTCCCGGAGGATAAACTCCCAGACCTAATCCGTTTCAATCCACGCTCCCGCGCGGGGAGCGACCACCCCATATGTATTTTCCTCTCTCAATGACATATCGGTTTCAATCCACGCTCCCGCGCGGGGAGCGACGCAACATTTTCTTCACATACCAATCTTATCACGGTTTCAATCCACGCTCCCGCGCGGGGAGCGACATAGTCATAAACAAATATCCCCTCGTCATCCTCATGTTTCAATCCACGCTCCCGCGCGGGGAGCGACTCTGCGTTCCAGGATCGTTTCCCTGACGCCTTTTAGTTTCAATCCACGCTCCCGCGCGGGGAGCGACCGTTTCACACCTCCTTAGAATTCTTCGTCCCAATCGTTTCAATCCACGCTCCCGCGCGGGGAGCGACCGAAATCCGATGAGGATGTTTTAACCTCTAACTGGGTTTCAATCCACGCTCCCGCGCGGGGAGCGACGCCTACATACACGACAGGAGCATATAACCGGATAGTTTCAATCCACGCTCCCGCGCGGGGAGCGACCCGGCTTCGCCCACGCCGATAATCGACGGCCGGGTGTTTCAATCCACGCTCCCGCGCGGGGAGCGACCCTTCTGGGCGGCGGAAAGGGCGCTCCCGTAATAGTTTCAATCCACGCTCCCGCGCGGGGAGCGACTCCACTACCCTAGCCTCTACCAGCAAAGGTGGCGTTTCAATCCACGCTCCCGCGCGGGGAGCGACCGCGTTAGGATGATCGGCGGGCACAGAGAAGGTGTTTCAATCCACGCTCCCGCGCGGGGAGCGACTTAATCGCCTCATCTCGTTGTTTTATACTGTTTTGTTTCAATCCACGCTCCCGCGCGGGGAGCGACTTCATCCTTGGTTCGGAAGCGAGGGACCCCCATAGTTTCAATCCACGCTCCCGCGCGGGGAGCGACCCTAATACCTTGATTAGTTTTTTGTTGATTATTAAGTTTCAATCCACGCTCCCGCGCGGGGAGCGACCCTACCTCGGCAACGACTGAATGTACCAAATAATGTTTCAATCCACGCTCCCGCGCGGGGAGCGACACTGCGTTTGCATCCGGATCTCTTAACATTCCTAGTTTCAATCCACGCTCCCGCGCGGGGAGCGACGTATTTGAGTTTAATGTAACGGTAGTACCACAATGTTTCAATCCACGCTCCCGCGCGGGGAGCGACCTCTTTTCTCCTTGTCTCAGCCTCACCACTAGCGTTTCAATCCACGCTCCCGCGCGGGGAGCGACGCTATCATTTCGTCCTTTCCCCAAGGAATTCCGAGTTTCAATCCACGCTCCCGCGCGGGGAGCGACTGTTACGGAAATCCGACGAGTGCTGGATATTTGGGTTTCAATCCACGCTCCCGCGCGGGGAGCGACAATGTTACCCCAAGGATTTTCTTCACCACGATATGTTTCAATCCACGCTCCCGCGCGGGGAGCGACGGTCGTTTGCCCGCAAAAACTCCTTGGCTGTTTCTGTTTCAATCCACGCTCCCGCGCGGGGAGCGACAATGTTACCCCAAGGATTTTCTTCACCACGATATGTTTCAATCCACGCTCCCGCGCGGGGAGCGACCAGTATTTATGTATACCTCACTGCTATTGAGCAAGTTTCAATCCACGCTCCCGCGCGGGGAGCGACAGGTAGTCATTCATAATACGCTTACGCTTGAGCGTTTCAATCCACGCTCCCGCGCGGGGAGCGACGGTTTGTAAAGCCTTCCCTAATGGTATTCCTATGGTTTCAATCCACGCTCCCGCGCGGGGAGCGACCCCAGAATGACTTTCCACTCGCTGGCCGTAGCCGTGTTTCAATCCACGCTCCCGCGCGGGGAGCGACAAGTCATTCTTTTGCATTCGTTGCAGTTTTTCTTGTTTCAATCCACGCTCCCGCGCGGGGAGCGACTGCTTACGGGGACAAAACCCGCTGGGAGCAAAAAGTTTCAATCCACGCTCCCGCGCGGGGAGCGACGTAATTAAAGCGTTACAAGATTACTTGGAGAAAAGTTTCAATCCACGCTCCCGCGCGGGGAGCGACCAAACTTCCGCAGGTTCTTAAATCCAGCGGATAAGGTTTCAATCCACGCTCCCGCGCGGGGAGCGACGTAAACCCGCCAGACAAATTACCCAAAATTACGGCGTTTCAATCCACGCTCCCGCGCGGGGAGCGACGGCGGTTCTTGCTTTTTATTGCCACGCCGAAGGTGGTTTCAATCCACGCTCCCGCGCGGGGAGCGACCAAAATATTCCCAAGCGTGATAAAGAGGCGATGCGTTTCAATCCACGCTCCCGCGCGGGGAGCGACTCCGTGGCGACATAACGTATTTGTACAGACCGCAAGTTTCAATCCACGCTCCCGCGCGGGGAGCGACCCGGCAGGAGGTGGTAGCACAGTCACTTTCACAAGGGTTTCAATCCACGCTCCCGCGCGGGGAGCGACTGTATTGCCCATCGCTGCCATTCGTTCGGCTCTTTCTGGCTGCTGTTCCGCGCCCCAGCCGCGCTCAGATACGGCTTATCCGTATATTACAGCAGTCCCACGCTAAGAATACCGCAACCTTGCGCATCGCGAACCTCCCAGGCAAACAGCCACCACTATAGGTTCGCGCTCTTGGAGTGTGCAAAGCCATTCTTGCCTGACCAATTGAAGCTAACCGAAGTGCAACCAGTTAGAAGCGTTTTAGATGTGCAAAAACCCTTCTGGATCGTAGCCTGGATTCGCTCCTACGTGCTCCACCCGTCGTTGCCAGTTAGCGCCCAGCCGGTAGTACCTTAAACTATCGTGCTCTTTGTCAATGATCTTTTCCAGACGGTGTTTTAATGCTACAAATTGTGCCGGATCCACTAGGCATTCAAAAACCGATTTTTGAACCCGCTGTCCGACATTTTCGCATTCTTTTGCAACTAACCGCAACCTCTTCTTGCCTTCTGGCGTTTCAGTATTAACGTCATAAGTGATAAGGACCATCACACAGCATCACCTCATTTCCATATAAACGGCGGGTAACCGTCGATGTCCCCCCGCAGGTGCCTTGCGAGGAGCAACGCCTGAATATGAGGCAATAACCCCAGTGATACCTTTTCATTAATAAACGGGTGCGTAATCTGGTCCCTTTTTCTAGCCTGGTAGGCCTGGAGAACCTCCCTTCTCGTGTCATCGCTCATAACAACAGCCCCTGATTCCTTCTTTTGAAAGCCTCTGGATGTCACCTGCCGCCTATTGATCAAAGTTAGAGCCAGCCTGTCGGCGAGTATCGGCCTCAGTTCCTCCATGAGGTCGAGAGCCAAACTCGGCCTGCCCGGTCTATCTCTGTGCAAGAACCCAACTGCCGGATCTAGACCAACTCCTTCCAGGGCAGATGCTACGTCATGTGCCAGAAGAGTGTAAAGAAACGACAGTAAAGCATTCACGTTGTCCGTCGGAGGGCGTCTCGACCGTCCTGTAAACGCAAACTCGCTCGTCTGAACCGTGATTAAATGTCCCAATACACCAAAGTACAGCCTCGCCGCTTCTCCTTCGGCACCCCTCAGCCATTCTAAGGTCTGTGGATGCTTTAAGGTTCGGGCTATCTGGGCTAGCCTGTCTACGGCAGATTGAATCTCAGCAGCCCCTGAACAACCAGGGTAATCTCTCAAGGCCCTCATCAATACCGTCCTAGAATTAAGTACTTTGCCCAGTACCATGGCCCGCGCCAGTCCAGACGCCCTCTTTTCCTCATCGGCCCTCCGGTACTGAGCACGACGCAAAAGAACATTTCCCCGTACAGGCCCCTCTATTCGGGCCAGGAAACGTCCGTTCTCAGTAAAAAATGCGAGGGAAACGTTGCGTTCACCGCACAAGCCCATAAGCTGTGGACTGCAGGAAACCTGCCCAAAACAGATGATGCTGGCCAAGGTGTGTATTGGAACCCTAAGCCTTATTTCCTTATCAACCCTCACGCAAACTGTCTCGCCTTCTTTGGACAAATACGCCCCTTGTGTAGTAACGTACAAAGTGTTGAGAAGCCTCTTCACGGGTCCCTCCCCTATTCTATGTCAAGCTCGTCCAACACTTGTTGGAGGTATTTGGAAACATTCTTGCCGCCACCTGTGGCCCTGGGTAAACAATATTCATATAACGAGCAGCTATTACATTCCCGTCTATACACCGCCGCCGGCGTGCGGCCCTCGCGAGTCAGGTAATGCAGGCGCAAAACAGCCTCTTCGGTAGCGGCGCGCAGAGGCTCGTCAAACGACACCGAGTGCCTGCGACGGGGCCGCCCGTAATATATAGCTCCCTCTGTTACACTGACGCCTAGCATTTCCTCAATACATAAAGCCTGAGCGCACAATTGAACCTCATCGCTTCTATCAACCTTCGGCTTCCCATGTTTGTACTCGACGGGCACGGGCTTCCACAACCCCGGCTGTCCCTCTATGGGAATGCCCTCACGGCCATCTTTCACGCACACGGCAACGAACTCTACCACATCGGCCTTCCCAGTAAGTCCTAATCTTAAGGACTTCAATGGCAGACCCCTGGTGATGATAATACCGTCCCGAACCTCACGGTCGTGCTCATGAACCCGCTCGTGCATTACTCTACCTTGAGCCGTTAGGATATTTTCAACCCACAACTGTTCCAGGTGAATCAGAGCCCACTGACGTTCGCAAAAAACGAGGTGCTGTAGAGCTGAGACGGGTAAGAATTCCTCTTCCTGGTACATGGCTAGACAAACGCCTTCAATTCAATTCCCGGAGGCAACCCCTCTTCGTTCATCACGATTTCGTAGTCGTCGAATGAACGCGGTGGCTTCGAAGGCTCTTTCTGTTCGATCCGAATTAGGTCGAACAGCTTGTGAGCAGGAGCTTTACCCAAGCCTTTCTCATCGTCGTGGGAAAAGATGTATAGTCCCCTACAGGTCATTTCCCCACGGGCAGCCGACCGGTCGTACTCAAACATGTTCACCAATGCTTCCCACAAAACAGTAATGTCGTCGATGGATACCGGGTTGCCGCTTGAGGTCAAACGCTCGGCCAGTTTGGGGTTGTAGAACCCGTGACACCGATAAAGACCATAGGGAACTATAGGCTTTCTTCCCATCTCTGTCTGCTTTGATCTCTTGTCAGCTTCCCTTGTAATAGCTACCCTTGTAATACTCACGTCCATCGGCAGTATAGGCGATATCGACCGGGCAAATGTCAGTTGCACAGGTCCGCGCACCTGGCCAGCGTTAGTCCCAGCTGTCAACACTGCCCCGAACATGCGTATATCGTAGTATTTCTTTGTCATAGCTTCTTTGATTGCATCCCTGTCCGAGGCACTCAGTTTCTTCAAGTTCTTGCCGGCTGCAAACAGGTCTTTGGCAAGCTGCTCAAGCCTCGGCCTAATCTCAGGCGGGACTTCGCCTACTTCTTCCTTTACGGTGTCCAGGATATCTTTCTGTTTTCTCATTTCGCGGATATACCTGACCTTTTTGAGATCTTCGCTCACGTCGAAAACATCGGCCGCTTCGTTTACCAGCCACTCCAATAGTCCCTCGTCGTTAACCTCCACCTCGGGGAAGGCATACCCGTCTTCGGCCATTGAGTTGTAATACAAGGTGTTAAGAGCGACCTTGCTCTGAACAAATATTGCTTTACCGTGGACCAATGCCGCGTAATCCCTTATCTTTCTTTTCAGGGCAACATCGGTGACAAAACCGTGGTTGGTTTCGGGGTCTATGCGAGGCATGTTACCCGCATCGGGGTCACCGTTGGGGTTCCCGTTTACCACGTCAAAGAGAAAAACGAAGTCGTGCCTTTTATAGGGATCGAGATAAAGCTCCTGAGCCATAACTTACCTCCTCCTATTTATTAGCCCTTTCGGCGGCAAAATATGCCCGCTGGTGATAAAAACCGAGAGAAAACTCCCCTTGCTGTGACACAGGAAGGGTCTGCGGAAATCCGCCCAGCTCGTCTATGGCCAACATGATCTCTTCCAGTAACGCTTCGAGCTCGCGGTAGACATTAAAATACTTCTTTCTGATTTTCGGCATATGGGCCTTGGTAGCCATGCTGATCAGCAATGGGAAAACGGTTGCGGGCGACGTAGAGGCAGAACCATAGTAACGGTCAACAAGGGTAGATGAGAGCGTGCTACCCGCCGCCCGCTTCTGTATCTCTTCCAGCACTGCCAGCAACCGTCCCGCCTGGTATGCCGAATCCTGGCGGTTCCGTTGTAAGGTCTCCATCTCCTGGGCATCCTCCTTTCCAAACGTCAAGCAGAACTTGATTAAGGCGCACAGCCTCTGCCAGACCTCAACCGGCTCAAGCCCCCTTTTGTCGCGTTTTTTTTCTTCCAAACCACCATCCCGAGCACCAGAAACACGCAGACGTCTCACCGCCGACAGTAATAGCGAGGGCGGCGGTTGTTCCCCGCGATAGGCGCATCGTATGAGCGATTTAGCCATGCCCGGATCCGCATCCGGAAGCGGGGCCAGCAACTGCGAAATACTGTAAGGAGCACGTTTGTTGCCCGCCGCGTCTACTAACCGCAAGGCCTCAAAATATTTAGCCAGGTTGGCTTTAACTTGCCCCGCCCCCACCTCGATCCAGTCCCTTACCGCGATCCGGCCGGTGTTCGGCGACAGCACAGCCAGGTAAAAAGTGTTTTCATCCAGATTGAGAACATCTGCCCCAGTACCCCACGGCGCTTTCAGAAAGCGGTCTATCACCTCTTCTGTAGTCGTGACTCCCATCGATTCCGGCATAACTATCGGCATCGCAAAAAGCTCTTCACAGCTGATCTCTTGCCCCTCCAGAGAGAGTTTCATGTCTTCCTTAAGCCAGAACACAGCCACCTGGTTTCGCGGGCTATCGTTGTTGACCTTGCCTTTAGCCGTCCTGTCTTCGTAGATAACCTGAGAGTTGTGCTGTACCAGGTAGTTCAAAGCCTGGGAAGCGTTTTCCGCGCAGGGTACACACATTCCCACCGGGGCACCCTTTTCAGAAAAGGAAAACGAGACAAACGCGCTTTTGTTGAAACTAGCGATCTGCCGGTTTCCACTCTTGAGAACGATTTTAGTAGGGATGTTCCTGACAATTCTTTCCCGTCGACCGCAAATGCAGCAGGGTTGTTCCGCATTACTGGCAACGTCGCCCGATACTTTTCGTGCCCAAAACTCCTTGATCTGCGGCATCTCGTGCAGGTGTTTACCCCGTAAATGTCCTGTTTCGTAAACAAAAGTGATCCACTGCTTTCCCAGAACGTCGCGTTTTCCGAACGCCTTGGCTACCGAACCGTCTTCCACCAGTTGACTAACGCGTGTAACGGCTTCCCGCAACAACTCGTCCTCGATGTGTGGGGACAACGCTATCTGCTCCAACATAGCCTTATAGGCCTGGTGCTTCGCAGTTGCCTTCTTATCAACCTTTTCTTGACTTATTCTGTTGATACCGAGTACGTATGTAGCCTCATCCGCTAGTGGGCACGGGTACACATTGCTGGTCCGGTTTGCGGGCTTTGGCCGGGCACGGTTTTCCCCTGAGTATTCTTCGATCTCAATCCGCTTCTCATCAGGGTAAATGTGAACCACCCATTTTACGGGTTCTGAATACCTATCGTACCCAATGGGATTCTTCTTGCCCTCTCTTTCCAGCTTTTCCGCTTTGTCAACTAATTCCTTTAACATGGACCCCCTCCAATCTGTAAAGCTCCTTATACTTGTCCCACGGAACCCGCATAACCCCATTCTCTACCTTGGCGTGGAAAAACAGAGGCTGCGCAAAACCGTAAACCACGCTGGCCTTATTGTCCTCATGGCGGAAAAAGCTCATGTCAGTTCTTTCAGAACTCCGGCAGTAGGCAACGTCAAACAGCATGTTGCCTACGGTGATGCTGGTGGAAACAGGTTTTTCGTCCCCTCGGGGCAAGCTGAAGTACGCCGAACACTCCCTCGTCCCCAGGTAGGGCTGGTGATAACACCGGCCGCGTTCTGCACGGCGAACAAACTGCTCCGTGTACTTCCTCTTAGGGTGTTCTGTCTCATTCTTCAGTCTGATGTCCGCGAAAATCAGGTAAGACGGATTCTTGAGGAAAAGACCGGTCCTTTGCTGCCTTCTCTCTTCAACGACGAAACTGGTCGTGTCCGCGCTCTGCCGGCTGTCAACCTCATTGCGCATTACCACCAGTTCTTCTATAGGATTCAAGACCCATATCTCCCTGATTTCCCAGCGAAACTCGGGCTTCCAAAAAATAGCTTCGAGAACTCCCCGAGCTGCTGACGGTGTCATCACGCGATAAGTAACCCTCTCTACCTTGAACTCCGGCCTAGTAAAACAAGCCAGGTCTCCCCACACTTTAACTGCAACATCGTAGTTATCCAGCAAGAGGTCACCTCCTTCTAAACGATGAGGTCTGCAGGGTCCCTCCATACCCCACTGAGGCCCTTTACCTCATCATAGACGCCTTCCCAAAGATACAAATCATCGGCTAATTTAGAAAGAAACCCATCCCTGAAATACTCTCTCGCCTCCCTTTCGTAAATATTGACCATGTAAGCCTGAAGACCGCGCCAGGCATCCCGGCTTGGGTCTGCCTGCCAGCGCCTTACAGCTTCCTGACTTCGGCCATACTTGACAACGACTGGTACCGTGTCTTCTCTGATAATACGGTAGTCCTCCGCTACCTTGGGAAAGTTTAGTCTAGAGCGGCTTTGCTGGATACCGTATTGATCGAGATTTTGCCCCAGAACGCTGAACAACCTGGAAAAATAATCTTCGAATATATCCGGCTCGTTCAGAGCATCAGGCGAACCACACTCCGCCAGTATCAGCTTTGCCTGCTCTAAACCTGCCTTGTAAGGCCCTCTGGGCAGCTTCTCGTCTTCTAGCTCGAAAATTACAACTTCACCGAATCCAGGCAGCCGCCCTTCCCGGTTGCAGCGGCCCGCTGCCTGCACTATCCTGTCCAACGGTCCCACAGCCCTGTAGACTACAGGAAAATCGAGGTCAACGCCCGCTTCCACCACCTGGGTACTCACTAATCTCACAGGCTCACCTCTGCCCAATCGCCTCCGCACCTCTTCCAACACTTTGCGGCGGTGGGCACTGCAGAGCAGCGTCGACAGGTGCAGACAGTCTTCTTCTCCCAGCTCATCCACCAACAGCAGGGCGCTTCTTCTGGTATTCATCACAACCATGACCTGCTGGTGCCTCGATATTTCGGCAGCCAATGCCGCTATTGAAACCGGCTCTTCTAACCTCCTATACTCGACTCGCTTCAACATTTCGAAGTGCCGCGGGTAATCGGGTACTATTTCTCGGATTTTGATCCCTTCCAATTCCGGCAAAAACTCGTCTTTTAACGCCGGCTGAGTTGCGGTTGACAAAACCACTGTGGTGCCGTAGTTTTCGGCCAGGTCTTTCAATACCTGCATAGTAGGTCTCAAAAGCTCTGGTGGAAGAGTCTGCGCTTCATCGAATATCAACACACTTTTGGCGATGCGGTGTATCTTGCGGCATGACGAAGGTCTATTAGAGAAAAGACTCTCCAACAATTGAACGGTAGTCGTGACGATTAGCGGCACATCCCAGTTCTCCTCTGCCAAGCGCATCCGCAGCACTCGCTGCTCTTCGTCCTCTTCATCGCTCGTCTTTACCTGACTGTGGTGTTCCAGAACAGAATCCGGTCCTAATATACTCCTGTAGACTTCGGCGTTTTGATCGATGATACTTGTGTACGGGAGAGCGAAGATAATCCGTTCGTGTCCGTTGATTAAAGCGTGTTCCAAGGCAAAGGCCAGTGCGCTGCGGGTTTTGCCTGCTCCGGTAGGAGCAGTCAGCCTGTACCATCCCTGAGGGCTCTTTGCCGCATCAACGCATGCTCTGTAAACGTCTTTTCTAACTTCGTTGACAGCGGACGGCGTACCCGCGTTCTGCCGCAGCAGTTCTTCCTGATCTTTGCGAAACCGTATCGCCAGCTCAGCCAGAGTCGGCGCCTGATCACGGAGTCTCGCGCGTTCCGGGAAAAAGTGCAGTTCGGTGTCCAGCCTGTCAGCGTCAATCAATACTGAGAACAGCATTCGGACGAGGAGTTCGCGTTGTAATTCGTTCAAAGGCGGAATCTTAATTCCTTTGCTTTCCATCCTTTTCATCATTACCTGCAGCATTTCGGTCATCTCTTGGACCAGGTCTTGGTCAGGGCCATAACCTGCGAGTTTGCTTGTCAGTGTCCCGATCTCATCGAGGCCCGAGTGGTGACCGGCCACTATGAGGGCCAGGTCATCCTTGACTTCAAGCCTAGACAAAACACTACGGGAAAATAGTGCACCCAGCGGTGAATGAGGTACTTTTTGCTTCACCCTACCAGCTTCTATCGCTTCCAAATAACTTTGGAAGCCTGGAGAAACCTTGCCGATATCGTGGAAAACCCCGGCCAACCAGGCCAAGGGCTTCAATATCCCTCCATAAAACCTCTCTGAGTACTTTCCGGCCAGCTCAGCCACGGCAAGCAAATGCTCATCTAGCCGGTGCATCGCACCTTCAGAATTGCGGGTATGCGCATAGTAAACGCGCATAACTCATCCTCCCCCTTTGCTTATTTAAACTAATTATGCATCCGGTTCTTCGATTCCTTCCAGAATTTGTCGTCAAATTTCGACATTCCTCGTCTTTGCGGTTGAGGACTTCTTCCGGTACCCGGCAGAGCCCGGTATCACTGCCCAAAGCAAGACAGAAGCCCGGGAATCAGCTCCCGGGCCATTACTCATATTGTTCGTTTCCTCTCTCATGTGCAGGCTTGACAGACTTGCGCTGATGCATTTCTGCCCAAAATAAAAACCCCTTTCAGTTGTCACCAACTCCTAAAAGGGGGAAAAATCCAGTGGTGCCGGGGACCCGAGTCGAACGGGCACGGAGGTCACCCTCCGACGGATTTTAAGTCCGTTGCGTCTGCCGATTCCGCCACCCCGGCATCGATTTTCGGGTCGTGAACGGTAACAAAGGTTAAAACGGAAATGGAGGGCGAGACCGGACTCGAACCGGTGAATGGCGGTTTTGCAGACCGCAGCGTTGCCTCTTCGCCACTCGCCCTCATCATTGATGCAGTTGTCCTAATAAAGTAAATGGAGCGGAAGACGAGATTCGAACTCGCGACCCTCGCCTTGGCAAGGCGATGCTCTACCACTGAGCCACTTCCGCTCAACAATGGTGCCTCAGGGCGGAATCGAACCGCCGACACGCGGATTTTCAGTCCGCTGCTCTACCATCTGAGCTACCGAGGCACACATGGCGGAGCCGACGGGAATTGAACCCGCGACCTCCGGCTTGACAGGCCGGCATGGTAACCCCTCCACCACGGCTCCTAATCGGTTAGGTACAGAACCTCAAAGCAATACTAATTATAGCACGGGGTACCAGCCCCGTCAACGACGTTGCCCTATATTTTGAGTTTATACCCTGTTCAATATCGCCTTCTTGATGAAGTTAGGCAGTACGAAACAGGCTTGGTGAATCCCGGCATTGTAGTAGTTGGTACTGATGCCCAGTTCCCGGTACTGGTCAGCTTTAAAGTCTTTAATAGGATGGTACTTCTTCGAACACAAAGTAAAGCTCCAAATACTCGAGGGGTACGTAGGTACATATGCCCAGTAGATCCGGACCAGCGGGAAAATGCTCCTTAGGTTTTCGTACATCCTTCTCAAGGTCCGCTGGTGATACCAGGGGGACTCAGACTGGGTCACCATGATCCCGTCCTCGTTCAAGCGGTTGTAAATGTTTTGATGAAAGTTCTTTTGGAACAGAACCTCTGCCGGACCGATGGGGTCCGAGGCATCGACCAGTATCACGTCAAACTTCTCATCGGTTTCCGCCATGAATTGCGCTCCGTCCTGAAACAGTATCCTGGTCTTAGGGTTATCGAGCTCGCACGCTACCTGCGGGAAGTATTCTTTGCACTTCTCTACCACCATCTGATCTATTTCCACCAGGGTAACCTGCTCGACTTCTGGGTGTTTTAACACTTCACGCACGGTACCGCCGTCACCGCCTCCAATTACTAAAACCCGGCGCGGGTTAGGATGGGTAAAAAGAGGCACGTGGCTAATCATTTCGTGGTAGACAAACTCATCCTTCTCAGTTATCATAATCGAGCCGTACAGGACCAGCATCCGCCCGAATTCGTAAGTTTCGAGAATGTCTATCCTCTGGAAGGGACTTTGCCCGCTGTAAATTACCTGTTTTACTTTTAGAGTCAGCCCCGCTCTTCCTTGATGCAGTTCCGAGTACCACACGTTCCACAGGTCCACCATCGATTCTTCCCTAATTATATCTTCCGACACCATATTCCTCCTCCCGGTACTTATTATAGAACTCAGCGGCATTTCCAGATGCCATGCTGGCATGCAAAAATTTTCATTGTTCAAAAACTATAGCATACATCCTATCCCACAATCAATCTAACTCAAAATACAGTCCTGCCCAGAACCGATATCATATTGTCCTGTCACTGTATAATGCCGTCCTAGTCAACAATGACGGTGCGGGCCGGCGGGTAACCGTTGAAGTTGCTACTGCTCGCAGTAGTGTAAGCACCCATTGAAAGAGCGATCAAAGTTTCGCCAATTTCCAGTTGTGGCATTACGGTGTTGTGGTAGATAACATCGAAAGAGTCACAGGTCGGCCCCGCGATTATGCACTGTTCCCGCGGCCCTTCCCTTTCGCTCAGAATCAGATAATCGCAGTGATCATACAAACGACCCGAAAACGAACCGTACAGCCCGTCGTCCACATAGTACCACCAGACGTTGTTTCGCTTCGACTTGCCTACAACAGTCATGACTAAGTTGACAGCATCGCCAATTATGAACCTGCCTGGCTCGGCGATCACCGTGATGTTAGGGAAATAGCTGTCAAGCGCTTCCTGAATCGGCGAAAAAAACCTGCGAAGGGGCATTATCGGTTCGATGTACTCGACCGGGAAGCCTCCCCCGATATCGAGATAATCGAGATATATACCATGCAACGCCAGGGAGTTAAAGACTCTTTTACATTCGGCAATGGCGTCCGTGTATTTGTAAGGATTCAAGTTCTGGGATCCTACGTGGAAACACAAGCCCCGCACAGCCAAGCCCATCTCGGCCGCCTTGATAACCAGTCCAGTCGCCTCATCCGGTGGAACCCCGTACTTGTAAGACAAGTTGACCACGCAGTCTGGGTTGGGAAAACTCAGCCTTAGCAACAGGTTAATATCTGACCCGTAAGATTTGAACTTCTCCAACTCGTACTCATTATCGAATACGAACCATCTTACTCCCTGCTCTACGGCAAAGCGGATATCCTCCGGTTTTTTTACAGGGTTAGTGTGGATCATGTTCTCGCTTTGCACTCCGATACTCTTGGCCGCAAGTATTTCTTGAGGCGAACAAATATCGAACCGGTCGGTGAACTCCTTCACGGTTTTCAAAACATCCGGGTGGGCATTAGCCTTTACCGCGTAGTACATCTTGACCCCCGGCAAGTAGTCGTTGAGGATAGCAAACTTTTCACCTATCTCTCGCCGCGAAACGACCATGAGCGGGGTTCCCCATTTCTCTTTAAGTTTTTTAGCTTCATCGAAGCTCAAACGCAACATCGATCTAAGCCCTCCCTTCTTTCCCAGTTCGCATACATAAGCATACATAAAATATAGCTGGACAACCGGCTGCAAGCAGCAGCCAGCCCAGCTTGACCGAGCGCACGATATCTATTCTATCATATACTCTCACATTCTCAATATAGCTAGAGCAGCTTGTCCCCAATCAAGCATGCTACATCACATAGCCGGCCTTATTTCTGCTTTCCTCAAAAAATCTAAGAAAAGATCCACGCTCTTTCGCCGCTGCTTTTGTTTAGGGAAAACCACATAGAAATTACGCTTGAAATCAATGTCTTTAACCTTCAGAGCCCTAATCTTTCTCGAATTCTCAGCCTTTTTAGCAGCCCATTCAGATACCAGCGATATACCCATCCCTGCTTCTACCGAAGCTAGAACCGCTTCGGTGCTACCTAATTCTGCTACCACGTTAAGGTCTTCTCTTTTGATACCCCGTCCTTGTAAAGCATCCTCCAACGTCATCCTGGTCCCTGATCCCTTTTCCCTGAAAACCCACGGTTCCTGCAGGGCATCGGTCACCGTCACACCGTCCATTTCCAAGAAACGATGGCCTTCAGGAACCACGAGGACAAGTTCATCCGATATCCATTTAAAAAAATCGACCCGCCTGTCCCCAGTCCAAGCCCCCACAACACCTACATCCAATTGCTTGTCAGCAACTTTACCCATAATAACCTCGCTGTCCCCGACTTCCATGTAAATAGCAACGTGGGGAAACCTGGCCTTAAATTCGGTCATCAATGATGGCATGATGTACTGTCCCGGAATAGTGCTGGCACCTAGGAGAAGCCTGCCCTTGCGAGTCTCCAACAGATCTCCCATCACCCGCTCGGTCTTTTCAACTGCCCTCAGTATATCTTTGGCACACCCGTATAATGCCTCTCCTGCCTGGGTCGGTTTCAATTTTTTCCCTGTCCTTTCCAGCAAGAGAACCCCATACATCTCTTCCAACGCCTGAATCTGCTTGCTGACAGCAGGTTGAGAAATATCGAGTTCGCGAGCGACTTTCGTAAAGTTTTGGGTTTCTATCACTCTAACGAAAGTCTTAAACAGGTCGATTCTCATATTCTTTGCATCACCGGCCAGTGTTCCTCACCGCCCTAACCCTCATCTCAAAAAACCGCTCAAGATAGCGTCTACTGCTTCCTGCTCAGTGAGCCCGAGAGACATCAGCTTAATCAGTTGTTCCCCCGCTATCCTGCCTATGGCCGCCTCATGAGTCAATACTGCTTCCGCATTTTCGGCTACCAACTCGGGGACTGACCTGATCTGGGCTCGATCCATTATTATGGCATCACATTCAACATGCCCGTTGCTTCTCGCTTTACCGATCAGAGCCGCTCGAAATTCCTGGCGGGAACTTTCCTGGGCAACCGAACGCGATATCACCTGGGCCACGCCCCCTGTCCCTACCAAGTGAATCTCAATCGTCGATTCTGCCTCTTGATCTCTGTGGGTCAAAAGCTTCTCGACTATTTTCAGGCTCCCCCGATCGTAAATATAGGCAGTCGTCACCCGCCGCGTGTGGTCGACTCCCCTTATCTGAACCAGTTCCATTTCCGCCTGAGCCCCTTCTTCCACGGTTATCACCGTATTGGGATTGAGTATCCTTTGCGCTTCGGGTCTCCCTTCACCGTAGTGCTTTTCCACATAGCGCATACGGGCACCCTTTTTCACGATGATCTCGTGAATCCCATCGTGCCTCGACACATCCTGGCCGGCATTGTGAATGCCGCAACCCGCGACCACCAGTACGTCAGAGCCTTCTCCAATAATGAAAGTATTGTACACCACGTCTTTGAACCCGCTTCGAGTTAAAATAACCGGAATATGCACCGACTCGTTGACCGTGCCCGGCTTCACAATGATGTCTATGCCCGGCCTGTCCGTCTTACCCACAATCTCGATGTTGGGAGAAGAACGCCTGA
The DNA here is from genome assembly GCF_013314835.1 of Syntrophothermus sp. Classification (NCBI taxonomy): domain Bacteria; kingdom Bacillati; phylum Bacillota; class Clostridia; order Eubacteriales; family Syntrophomonadaceae; genus Syntrophothermus; species Syntrophothermus sp. The sequence continues at coordinate 31,447 of NZ_JABUEX010000023.1, read as the reverse complement.
GCACCGCTTCGCCATCTCTCCTGATGTTGACAGCACCTTGTGGAATCGAATGCAAATCGGCTACTGCTTGCAAGAGATCCCTTTCTACCTTATTGAACTCCATGAGCGATACCTCCGCACTGGTCCCTCATCTTGCAGCAAATCTCATCTTTTATCAAAGGCCATATCTCGGCCGCGGTTCCTCGCTGTTGAACTGTCCCCTCTGAGATGAGAATGATCTCGTCGCAAACAGGCAGGAACTGTTCGTTGTGACTTATAACTATTGCCATCTTTTCCGGGTTCCGCTTGTACCTTTTTAGTATTATGTCAATCAACTTCTGGATAGTCCACAGGTCTACTCCGGATTCCGGCTCATCAAAAATGCTGATTCGGGCGTCCCGAGCCAGCAACTGTGCAACTTCTATCCTTTTGGCTTCGCCCCCACTTAAACCGGGCCCCACATCTCTATCCAGATAATCTTCCGGACACAGTCCCACGTCCCGAAGATACCCGCGGACTTCAGTAGTCTCAAGCTGAGGACCGGCGATCCTCATTACATCTGACACCGATAACCCCTTGAATCGAGGCGGGTTTTGAAAAGCGTAGGCGATGCCCCGGTGCGCTCTTTCTGTAACACTGAGCCCGGTTATGTCTTCCCCGTCTAGGATAACTTGCCCCGAATTCGGGGTATAAATCCCCATTATCACCTTAGCTAATGAGGTCTTACCGCCTCCGTTGGGACCGGTAATCCCATAAAGCTTCCCCGGTTCCAAGCTTAGACTGACATCTTTCAGTATCTCTTTGCTGGAACCGTTGTCCCCATCAAAGGCCACGTTTATGTTTCTCAATTCAAGCACTCCGTATCCCTCCGGGTAGTATTAAGATTTACCCTAATAATAACATAACTATCGTTTATGGCAATGGTTCTACCAGTATCTTTCGAGCTAATCCGCGTCCCAAAGCGATTTGAGATTCATCTACCCTTACCAATACTGGTCCCTTAAGCGGGTACTGCGAGACGGTTAACACCTCCACCCCCGGGCCTATCCCCATCTTCAGCAACCGTTCGGAACCTCTCCACCCGCCCAGAAACCCGGCAACTCGGACCCGAGTTCCCGGTCTTACTCTGTCCAACGTCGTTTGTTCACCCCTTCTGACAACCGGTTTCCAACGGGACATAAGTCGTCCTCCTTTCCTACTTCGGCAGCACCAGGTTCAACACTGTACCTGTCGTAAATGAAATGGCCAAGCCTGTTGCGATGATTTTCCCCAGATTCCAGGCCCCTACCTCCCTCCAGCTCGCGACCATCACCGGTAGGCAGGGTAGAGAAAGGGCTATCATCGAGATAGCAATGGTTGCTTGCCTGGGATCTAGATTAAGATTGAGGAGCACCAGAGGAGCCAGATAACGCTGGATAACAGTTATCAAAACAGCAGCAAAAGCCTCAGCTGGCACGCCGAATAAGTACTCGGTTACCCTATCCATCCCGGCAACGAACCTCAATACCCCTGAATCTATCAGTACGCGAACCCCTATGCTCATAATCACCAGCAAGGGCAAAACCTCAGTGAAAAACCCGCGGAATCGTATCCTGACCTTTGCCACTAACGTTTTTACAAAAGGCACTCTCAGGGGCGGAAGCTCGTAAACCATTTCCTCCTGTTTGACACCGAACCTCTTTTTCAACCCCAACCCCAAGCCTATGAAGGCCATCAACATGGATCCGGCAATCGCTTCTGGGTAGGCGTTGAACGCGTTTATCACCGCCACAATCATGCCCAAGGTAGCTGCGCAAGGAATGACGATAGACAAAAGGGTGATTACTACCAACCTTTCCCTGGGATTAGGCAGGATCCTGGTTGCAATAACCGCTGGGGTCCGGCATCCAAATCCTAGAGCCATGGGTATTACGGCCTGTCCCGATATTCCCAGTGCCCTTCCTAACCGGTCCAACACCACTGCGTAACGGGCCAAAAGCCCGGTATCCTCGAGAACAGCCATAAAAATCGAAACCATCAATATGGCCGGCAACACCAGTGCAAACGGTAGCAGTAGACCCTCAGGAATTCCCTTGCTCAAGACCTGGCTGACGAACCCGTCAGGCAGTACCTTGGTGATACAGAAAGCAAGAAACTGCTGCACGGGTTGAAACAACCCTTCTATGATGCCTTCGGTCCAGCCAGTAAAAGCGAGAAGCAGTTTAAAGCCTACCCATAAAACGAGCATCAGCACAAGCGCACCCAGTACCGGACGGTCGACCAACTGTTCGAGGCGTGACAACCACTGAACCCGACGCCGGGATTCATAGTCCAAAACCTTGTTGGCCAGGGCTCGAGCCTGGAGCTGTAAGCCCCAAATCTGTTCCTCGTGGCAGGACACTTTCGCCTTTTCGTGCGAACACGCCCAGCACAGTCCATCGCAACTAAAGCCGCCCTCTTCAGCCAACACCTGTAAATTACCTTTGTGGACTTCAGGATTAGGAAGCGCAAATCCTTCGCTTAAACCCCTGTCCAAATAGTCGAAAACCTCAGCTACTCCTTCTCCGGTCACGGCTGAGAAAGGTATTACCGTGACTCCCAGCCAACGCCCCAGCTCCGTGTGTTTTATCACCATGCCTTTGCTTCTGACGCGGTCCATTTGGTTTAATAAAACCAGCAAAGGTTTTGCCGTTCCCAGCAGTTCCAGGGTTAGAGCCAGGTTTCGCGCCAAACTGGTTGCATCCACCACGTTGATCACCAGATTCACCGACTCGTTAGATAGCAGTTCCTTGGTTATAGTTTCCTCGGCGGAAGCAGCCGTAAGGCTATAAATACCAGGGGTGTCGATGACTTCAATGTTTTTCTTCCCCAACCGTACGTTGCCCCGGGTCAACTCCACTGAAGTACCCGCATAGTTTGAAACGATGACTTCGGCTCCGGTTAAGCGGTTCAATACCGCACTCTTGCCAACGTTGGGCTGTCCGACGAGTACGGCTTTCATTTCACCAGCCCCCTCTCCCAATAACGATAATCATTCTCGTTTTCACGGCGCGGTTAGGCGATGTTTTTACGATTTGCGAGGATGGATTTACTTACACGAAGGACATTTGCCGTATATCACCAGCGAGTGGTCAATTACCTGAAATCCCTTTTTTTCGACTTCACGTTCCAACTGTTGAAGGAGATCCTCTTCGATCTCTATTATCTTACCGCACTGTAAACATACCAGGTGATGGTGACGGTGACGGTCCACATCATGGAATTCATAGCGAAACTTACCCTCATCGAAGCTGGTTTTGCGTAGCAATCCCAACCCTGCAAAAAGTTCTAGGGTGCGGTAAACCGTCGCGATTCCGATGTTCGGTAGCCGGGATCTCACCATGAAAAAAATCTGCTCTGCCGATAAGTGTTCGCCCTGGTTATCCTCCAGGACTTGAAGGATAGCCCGGCGTTGAGGTGTAAGTTTGTAATTGGACTCGGCCAACTTGTCGTATAAGGATTCCAGGCTCAATGAAATTCACGCCTTCCCTTCCGTGAGGATCGATAATAATTATCATTCTCTTTACTCAATTCTATCACAAATGGAATTAAAATAACACCACAGCTCTGTAGCTGTGGTGTTATTTTAATTCATTATTTTATTTTCGCCGATAACCCTATTTGAGCCAGGTATAGTGTTACTAGGATTTCAGAATAGCCAGCGCTGCTTCGTTCTGCGCATCAGTGATGAACTTGATACCGGTCTCTTTTTCGGTCTCTCGGTTGGCAGACACCAAATCGTCCCGGCTAATTTCTTTCATCGAAAACTTTCTTGCTCCAGCCAACAGTTGTTGCAACCCAGCTGCCAGCTTATCTGCTAGTGTCCAGAGGGCGATAGCACCAAACGGGATGTTCTGCATTTCGTCCTTCCCAACCTTCTTCTGGACCTCGAAGTATCCCGCAAAGATTTCCTCCGGCTTCATTCCAAACCTCGCTACTGCCGGCGGCAGCTTTTCCCAGTTACCGTTTACTTGTTCCTTGCGCTCCGGTCTGAGCACCCCTTCAATATTAGAACCAAGGAATCCGGGTATCATTAAAGCTCGTCCCATACAAACCAGCTTTGTAAACGGGGCTCCCAGCGCCAAAGCCTTAAAAATGTGATCCTCTCTGGCCAATCCTCCGGCAAAAGCCAAGTCAACAACTTTCTGTCCCTTTTGAGCTAATATGGATGCATATTCATAAGTCTTGGCATGAAGAAGGACCGAAGGTACTCCCCACGTCTCCATCATGTTCCAGGGACTCATGCCGGTTCCGCCGCCTGAACCGTCGATGGTAAGCAGGTCCAAACCAGCATCGCTAGCATACTTGATCGCCATTGCCAAAGCTTCCATACCGTAAGAACCGGTTTTCAATGTTATTCTCTTGTACCCCAGCTTGCGTAAGTAGTCAACAAAATTCATGAAGTTTTCTCTGACCTGTTCGGCCGAGGCCAGATCCGTATATCCTAGTCTGCTGTGTCGGGCAAAAGATTTGATGGCCCCATTTTTAAAGGCTTCCTGCACTTCAGGCTTGGTCGGGTCGGGGTCGACGATGTACCCACGGTTCTTAAGGAATAACGCGTAATCTAAGCTAGTCACCTGGATTTCGCCGCCGATATCTTTGGCCCCTTGTCCCCATTTCAGCTCAATTATTACTTGGTCGCCATACTTCTCTATTAAGTACTCGGCTACTCCGTTGCGCGTATCTTCAACATTCATCTGAACCAATATGGCCCCGTAACCGTCATAATAACGCAAAAAGGTTTGAATTCGGCGGTCCAGTTCAGGCGCCTTTGTAATTCTCCCGTTCTCGATAACCGAATTTCGGTCCACTCCTACCACATTCTCGCCAACAACTATAGGAATTCCCACCAGCGCCGCACCTACGGCAAATGATTCCCAGTATTTAGCAGCCACGAATGTGGAGCCAAGTGCTCCTGTCATTAGTGGAACTCTGGCTTTGGTTTTTTGGTCGTTTCCAAACTCAGTTTCTAAACTGACATTTGGGAATATACAATCATCGGGATCACTGGACAGGCCCGGAGCTAATCCCATCGCGCCGTAATTGTAGCCTTGAATGCGGAGGGAATTGTATGAGACTCCTATGTGGGTGGTGTTTCTGCTCCCTGCAGTTACTGCCCCGTAGTCTCTAGGATAAAGCATCTTGCGTCCCGCTAGACTGGAAAGCCAGGTTTCGCATCTTCCTTGACAATCCGCCCGGCATAATGTACACAGACCAGATTCAGCCGCATCGCCGCGGTTAGCTGTTCCTAAAACATCATTTGTTTTGGGCCATTCCATCGCTAAATCCACCCCTTCGTGGTATTTTGTGGTACTTAGATTAAGTGAAGAATCCTTCCCCTGGTAGGCTCTTTCTTCAGCATCACCCCTTCAATTGATCCTGCAGTATTATTCTAACCGGGCATTCTGGCAGCAATAATTAGTTCACCCTCGCCGTAATTTGAGGACCGCTGTCCCAATACCCGTTTAGCTGCCACGAGTTTCCCCTTCACTACCAGTCTTCTCAGTTGCTCCCCTTTGCCTGCAATCTCCGTTTGCCCTGACTTTCGTTTTGCCCAGAGCCCTTGACCATAGAAAAATCGCTGACACTCTGGTATCCCAAGCGTTCCGATATTCTCAAGGCGGTCTCTTTTACCAGCGGTGCCATCTCATTAATGATGTAGGTCGCAGTCATTCTCATGCTAGGACCTGAAACACTTAATGCCGCAACCACCCGTCCTTCATAATTCTTGATCGGAGCGGCGACACACCTTACTCCTTCGTCTCGTTCGCCTAAATCCAGTGCATACCCGTCCTTTCGCACCCTTTCAATCTCTCTCTCCAGGATTTTCGCATCAGTTATAGTATCGGTTGTAAAGCGAACAAGTTCGGTTGTCGCTAGGTACCGCTGAAATTCTTCCTCAGTCAGTCCGGAAAGCAATACTTTACCGGAACCCGTACAATATGCCGGCCCCCGGTTCCCTACCCTGGCAAACATTCTCACCACAACAATGTTATTTGATTCGAGCTGATCTATATAAACAACTTCTCCCTTATCCAAAACTGCGAGATTAACCGTTTCGTTGCAACGTTCCAATAACTCCTGCATATAAGGGGCAGCGATTTGCCTGATATCAGTTACATAAGTAGCCGCATTCCCAATGCGGAAAACCTTTAACCCCAGACGATACCGGCTCTCTGCATCCTGTTCCACGAATCCGCAAGATATCAACGTCCCTAAAAGTCGATGGGCTGTACTGGGCCTCAAGCGAGCTTGTTCAGATACTTGTCCAAGGTGCATGGGTGCTCCGTAATCGGCCAAGATTTCGAGAATAGAAAGTGCTCTTTCGACCGATTGCACGGTTTTGCTATCTTCCATTTGTCGGAATGCTTTTCTGTCCTCGTTCGAATCTTCCACTAAAGTAAATCCTCCTTCGGAATTACAGCGTATTTTCCCCACCAACCGGCAAGCGAAACCTATTTTTCACTCTGCAAAATCTGATTCTACATTTCGCAAAGTGCCACTGCACTTATTCTATATCCTTTTCCATCATGCGGTCAAGCATTCCATTTTCCTGATTCCTTATCGTTCTGTTCTGGCTCACAAGGCACCGATTGCAGTTAAGGGGGGAAGAAGACGAACCGGTACTGCTCGTTTTGACCACGCGCATCCCGGCCACGTTAGCAAGGTACCGCACGTAGAAAACCTACGGAAAAAGAGGTAAAGCTAGCTTCCAGTGTTTATGATCAAGTACGATGAAGAACACGATGTGTACGTTAATCCGGCAGGAAAAAGGTTTGCTGGCGAAGGAACAGGGAGATGGTTCATTAGTTTACGAGGTGCACCATAATAACGTTTCTACCGCTTGCTCAAACTGCCTCCGTTGTGAAGATAACCTTTACATCAAATTCAAGAAACTGTCAAACAAATACTCTGTATCTTGGGGGCCAGGAGCCGCTTCGGGATGAAACTGAACCGATAAAACTGGCAATTCGTCATGTCTTAGCCCTTCCACCGTACCGTCGTTCAAATTGCGAAAAGATACATATGCTCCGACCCTGGAAAGGGAGGCCTCATCCACCGCATATCCGTGATTTTGAGAAGTGATGTGCACCTTCCCGGTATGGAGATCCTTTACCGGGTGGTTTCCTCCTCGGTGTCCGAACCGCATCTTGTAAGTTTCGGCCCCCAAAGCCAGTGCCAAGAGCTGGTGCCCAAGACATATTCCTAAAATCGGAACCTTTTCCAGCAGGTTTCTTACCGTTTCTACCGCGTACATGCAATCGCGAGGATCTCCCGGACCGTTTGACAAGACCAGCCCGTGAGGTGCGAATTCCATGATCTTATCGCCATCGGTGTCAGCAGGGACGGTAATGACTTCACAGCCCCTTTTCACCAGAGCAGAGATTATGCTTTTCTTAACCCCAAAATCCATCAAAACTACCCGCTTGGGGCCGTTCCCTTCACGCCTGACCTGACGAGAAGTGACCTTCAATACGTGACCTCCGGGAGGGGGTTCGGCTGCCCTTCGGGCTTTCTCCTTTAGAGCGTCCATATCATCCAGCGACGGGACAATAACCCCACCCATGGTGCCGCGGGTTCGTAATACTCGGGTAAGGGCCCGGGTGTCCACCTCCGTCAAACATACCAAACCCTTGTCGGCCAGGAACTGGTCTAAACTCATTTGTGACTGGTAATGCTCCGGCTCAAGACATAATTCCCGGACCACCAAACCTCGCAACCACATAACCTCGGATTCCATATGGGCTGGGTTTATTCCGTAGTTGCCTATAAGGGGATAAGTCATTACCACGATCTGCCCTGCATAAGACGGATCGCTCATAACCTGTTCGTATCCAACCACTGCCGTGTTAAAAACTACTTCCCCTCCAGCTCCGTTTGACGACCCTAACATTATTCCCTCAAATACCGCACCATTTTCAAGTACGAGATACCCTTTTCGCCTCACCGCTTTGCCTCCTCACGGCTTCTTTTGTCTTATAGCTTTTATTCCCCAGTCATCAGCCCGCTATTATTTGTACCTCACACAAGCCTTAATAGCAATACCTAAGCAAAAATAATACATAACACTGTGAATACTCAGTTATAACCGCTTTCTTCTCGGTTCTGTTCAATCCCGATGATTTTCTTATACCCGACCTTATACCCCAATGTACATACTGCCGTAAGGACGGGTTCCCCGAGGTATGAGTTTGACAAAAGACAAGTCGTCCCACATATCGGGTTTGAAACCGAAGTAAGTGCAGTAGCGGAGAAAATACTCCCACAGAAAAGCCCGGTCGTTTTCCGTCGGAGCAGATACTTGCACATGAGGACTGATACACGTTTGGTCAACCGGCTCGCGAATGAATATACATCCTCCGTGCATCCCCGAACCGCAGTAAGGTCCAATCGAGGGCCTGCCCCCTGTCTTTAGCCCCAGCAAAATGATGCGGCCCCCGGCCATGTATTCGCCTAGAAAGGCGCCGGAAGAGCCTCCTATGACCAGTACCGGACAGTTGTTTTCAAACTCTTTCATGTGAATTCCAGCCCTATAACCGACATCGTCACGGACGAAGATCTCTCCGCCTCTCATCCCGTAGCCCAGAACGTCACCCACACTGCCCTCGACAATCACCCGTCCGCTGTTCATGGTATTACCCACTCCGTCCTGAGCGTTGCCTTTAACTCTTATCTCCCAGCCGTCCAAATAACAGGCCAGATCGTTGCCCGGAATCCCGTTCACCACCAATCTCAACTTGCCCTTCATCCCCGCCCCTAAGTAGTACTGACCGTTCACTTCGTCGACGAGAATCGAATCGGCCCCCTCGGCGGCTGCTAGGCGAATAGCCCGGTTCAACTCGCGGTATTTCAAATCCTTAGCTGATAGCCTGACCTCCATTCAGAATCACCCCCTCCCCACAAGTTCCACCGCTGGCGTAGTTGTTCCGGCAGGTCGATAAGTCCCAGATCCGGTTTTAACAACCGGTCTTCGTACCCATCGATTGATGCTCGGATTCTCACCAGAGCGGTGAGTATCCCTACTCGGTTAACATCTCCTACGGCTATGAAGCCGACCAGCCTATCCCCTAATATACTCAAACGGCGGTAGCTCCTGCGGGATACATCGGCTCGGTTTACTATCCTTATCCCCTCTTTCTGAACGTTGCTCCAGCCTGCGGTGGCTATAGGCAGCCCGAAGAAGCTCACCGAGTTCATAGCCAGACCCCCTGGGTAGGGTACCCTGGCTCCGGCCATGTTTTTCCCAGCCGTTTCTCCTTGTTTGTAAGCGTTGGGTAGAGTGGCTATCACCCGGGATTCCCCTGATAGCAAATCAAGTCCTTCGGCAACATCTCCGGCTGCATAAACGTCAGAAACAGTAGTCTCTAAGTACTCGTTTACCAGTATCCCGTGATTCCACCTGACATCGGTACCGGCGACCAGATCAAGATTAGGGACAACCCCCGCCGCCACCACCACCATGTCTGCCGGAAGCGAAAACCCGTTTGACAGCCCGACACTTTCTACCTGCTGTTCTCTGTTCAAATACTTGCGATACTTATCCTTTAGAGCATAGACGTCCGCTGGAACCGTACTCCTTCCCCCGTAAACCTCGGTAACCTTTATCCCAGTGAGCAAGTGTACTCCCGCTTCCTCCAGATGTTTCCGGACTATACAGGCTCCCTCTTCATCCAGGATGGACCCGAGAATTGTGTCCGCCACCTCTACTACAGTGACCCTCAAGCCAAGCTTGGTCAAAGCCTCGGCCGCCTTCAATCCGGTCAGACCAGCGCCCAGCACCACAGCTCTCAACCCCGGACCGGCTACGGTTCGGATGGCTTTCACGTCTTCCCAACGGTTGAAAAAAAAGACCCCCTGTTTGTCTAATCCCTTTACCGGCGGCAGTACTGGCCTTGAACCTGTAGCCAACAGCAGCCGCTCGTATTCTAGTTCTTCCCCGTTGTCGAGAAGTACCCGCTGTGAAGAACACGACAACCGTACCGCTCTGACTCCCAGCTTTAACTCAACTTTGTGCCGGTCATAAAACCCCGGGTCCCTGTAGCCCATCCTTGATTCGTCAACCCGGCCTTCTAAGTAATAAGAGATTAGGGGCCGCGAATAAGCAGGGTACGGCTCTTCTGAAATCACCGTGATTTGCCCTTCTTTGTCTAGGCTGCGTATCCCTTCGATAGCGCCCACAGCTGCCGCCGAATTACCTACCAAAACGTAACGCATCCCTACCCCTCCTCTACCCATACTTCCATCCGGAGTGCCTCGTTGGGACAATTGGCCACACAGGCTGGAACCTCACCCGTTCCTCCGCAAAGGTCACACTTGACCGCCACTTTACGTTCCCCCGATGACGGCCTTATAGCTCCGTAGGGACACGCCACTACGCAAGTCCAGCAGCCGATGCATCTTTCTTCTTCCACCTTTATTATGCCAAGTTCTGCGTCGAGCTGGAGGGCACCAGTAAGACAGGACTTAGTACATTCCGGTTCCTGGCAATGGCGACAGGATACAGAAAAAGATAAGACCCCCTCTTCCTCTACCGTGACGCGTGGTACCGGCCTTTGCCCGTCGAGTTTGAATGCTTTCAAAACATCGTGGGGGAAGCGGGAGTGAGAAGTAATACAGTAAACCTCGCACAGCCGGCAGCCTATGCAAACATCGAAATTACATACAATTCGCCTGCGCATCCTCTTACCCCCTATTCCCCTGCCGCCTTAACCTGTAGTATCTCCAGCTCTTTGGGCCCAAGCCCTATGCCCCTTAGATGCAGCCGGTTCCCCCGCAAGCTCTCAATGGCGTTGATACCCATACCTCCGAGCATTTCCTTTATCTCATGAGCCCAGGCCCGGATCAGATTAGCAGCCCTCCTGGCTCCGACCTCGGGGTTCACCCGCTTTGTAAGATAAGGATTGGTAGTAGCTATTCCCCAATTACACTTGCCCTGATAACACTTCTGGCACATGTGACAGCCTAACGCGATTAGAGCGGCGGTGCCGATATACACAGCATCAGCCCCCAAGGCTATAGCCTTAACCACGTCCGCGCTATTGCGGATACCACCAGCCACTACGAGAGAAACCGTATTCCTGATGCCCTCTTCCCGCAAGCGGGAATCAACTGCGGCCAAAGCAAGTTCTATCGGAATTCCAACGTTGTCCCGTATGCGCAGGGGTGCTGCCCCCGTACCGCCGCGAAACCCATCTATAACCAGAAAATCAGCCCCTGCCCTTACTGACCCCGAGGCTATGGCCGCCACGTTATGAACCGCAGCGATCTTAACCCCTACCGGTTTTGCGTACTCAGTAGCTTCCTTAAGTGAGAAAATTAGCTGGCGCAAATCCTCGATCGAGTATATATCGTGGTGGGGCGCCGGCGAAATCGCGTCAGTACCCAAAGGAATCATGCGAGTCCGGCTGACTTCTGGTCCTACCTTTTCCCCCGGCAGGTGTCCCCCTATGCCCGGCTTAGCTCCCTGCCCTATCTTTATCTCTATCGCCGCTCCGCTCTTTAGATAATCCACACTTACCCCAAATCTTCCCGAAGCTACCTGCACTACGGCTCGGTCGGCGTAAGGCCTCACCTCCGGATGAAGACCACCTTCTCCGCAGTTCCAGTAAATACCGGTTTCGACTGCAGCCCGGGCCAGTGACTTCTGTGCGTTCAAGCTGATGGATCCGAAAGACATCGCACTGAACATAACGGGGACATCTAGCTCCAGTTGTGGAGGAAACTCTCCCTCTACCCCTTCGGATCCGAAGTGGACCGTATCCGGCTTTCTTCCGATAAACGTTTTTAACTCCACCGGCTCCCTCAGCGGATCAATCGACGGGTTAGTCACCTGGCTGGCGTTTAGCAGCAAGTGGTCCCAGTACACCGGGTAAGGCCGGTCGTTTCCCATACCTACAAGAAGCGTCCCCCCGGTTTCCGCTTGCAGGTATATTTGCTCGATGTCCGGTTTTCTCCAATTAGCGTTGGTTTTGAAATCCAACGGACTGGCCACCACATTCAGGGCTTTGGTCGGACAGAAAACCACACAGCGGTGACAATTTACACATTCTGCCTCGTCGGACACCAGGCACCTGTAATCTTCATCCCACCGGTGCACTCCGTTACTACACTGTCTGACACAGACCAGGCATTCAATGCAACGGTCATGATCCCTTATGATTTTATAAGAGGCTGTTTTCATGGTGATTGCCATTAAGACACCTCCCTCACCAGTCCATCGCAAAGGCTGCTCGACCCGTGCTTCGAAGTCTGGTGTTCCACCCATGCCAACACCGGTTCGCCCCCGGCCGGTGTCCATAGCTTGTCCGGCTGGCGACACACAGCCCGGATCGCCGCTTCTTCGCTGGCCACGTATACCTTTTCAGTATTTACTGCCGCCACCAGGGGGCGCAGTTTAATGCGGTCGTTCATTGCGATTAAGCCGTGGCTACAACCGACAATAATTGAAAAAGGTCCGTTTAGAAGAGCGCTTCCGTAAACAGAACGCAACATCTTCCACAGTCGTTGTCTCTCCTGATCCATTCTGCCGATCTCTTCCCAGAAAGGAGCTGCAAATATATTTAATGCAGTCAGTAGTGGCAGCCTGTGTTTACGTACCAGAAGATCCAGCAAATAAGTTATCGCCTCGGTATCAGTCTGTAAACCACAGTGGTATCCGAACATCTCCAAATACCTCCGATTGGCACCGTAAGAAGATATCTCTCCATTGTGCACTACGGACCAATCAAGTAACGTGAACGGGTGGGCTCCTCCCCACCAACCCGGAGTGTTGGTAGGAAAGCGGCCGTGAGCCAGCCACAAGTAACCTTGGTACTCCTCAAGCCGGTAAAAGTCAGCCACGTCTTCCGGGTAACCTACCGCTTTAAACGCTCCCATATTCTTACCACTGGAAGCGACGAAAGCTCCTGGTATATCGCGGTTGATGCTCATTACTGTTTTGATGATGTATTCTTCTTCAGAGAGATCCTGCTCGTTAATTTCGCTGACTTTGGGCTTCACAAAATAGCGCCATATTCGGGGGGCGTGTTTTTGCAGCCCGTTTTTTCGAACAGGAATCGGCTCCTTTTGCTCTACTTTAAAGTAGATTGACATAAACTGCTCTGTCTCGGTTTGAGCTGAGCTTGATTCATAGAAGAGATGAAACGCGTAGTAATCGCTCATATCGGGATAACACCCGTAGACGGCAAAACCTCCGCCTAAACCGTTGGAACGGTCATGCATCAAGCTTATCATGGTCACAATACCGTCCGCTTTCATGGCTTGTCTTCTTCTGTCGACTATTCCAGCTACCGCGCACCCGGCCGGTATTCTTGCCAATCCTTCCCTCACCACCAGGTATCCTCCTTTCTCTCCTCAAACTCTAAGGCCGGCATCTAGCCCCACCAGCCCCGGAGGACCCCTTTGTCCCCATCCTGTTCGGTGACAACGCTCCTTTGCATCTCACCTCTTCCAGAACCACTCGATGCCAGATATGAGGTATCTAGAAAAGTGCTAAATATTCATCCAATTCCCAGGGATGTACAAATCTCTGGTAACGGTTCCACTCGTCTAATTTAACCTTCATAAACTGCTCGTAAATGTGTTCACCCATCGCGTCTCTTATGACCTGGTTCATCTTCAACTCCTCTAATGCCTCAGCCAGATTCGCAGGAAGGCTTTCAACTCCCAAGCTGGCTCTTTCCTCTTCGCTCATGTGGTAGATGTTCTGGTCCACAGGCTCTGGTGGCGAGATACGGTTCATCACCCCATCCAAACCTGCTTTCAGCATGACCGCAAGAGCCAGGTAAGGGTTGCAAGCCGGATCCGGATTACGGACCTCTATGCGGGTACTGGAGCCGCGTTTGGCCGGAACTCTGATAAGACAGCTCCTGTTGGCTTCGGACCAGGCCATGTACACCGGAGCCTCAAATCCGGGAACCAGTCTCTTGTATGAATTCACTGTCGGGTTAGTGACAGCTGAAAACGCCCGGGCATGTTTGAGAATCCCGCCGATGTAATAGCGAGCAGTATCGCTCAGTCCATCAGGCCGGGCGGGGTCAAAGAATACGTTTTGCCCGTTTCGAGCCAGTGACTGGTGTGTGTGCATACCTGACCCGTTGCGGCCGTAAATCGGTTTGGGCATAAACGATGCGTGCAACCCGTGCCTCTGAGCTATCGAATGCACTACCAGTTTGAAGGTCATTATTGCGTCCGCTATTTTCAAAGCATCGTCGTATTTGAAGTCAATCTCGTGTTGTCCTGGTGCCACCTCGTGATGTGAAGCCTCGACTTCAAATCCCATATCTTCCAGAGTCATAACCATGTCCCGGCGGGCGTCTTCGCCGCGGTCGGTAGGAGCTAGATCGAAATAGGTAGCTTCGTCATGGGTCCTCACTGTGGGCCTGCCCTGGTCATCTAGTAAGAACAAGAAGAACTCCACCTCCGGTCCCACGTACATCGTGTAACCCATCATTTCCGCTTCCTTCAAAACCCGTTTCAAGTTGTAACGGGGACATCCGACGAAAGGCTTCCTGTCTTTAGTGTAGACATCGCATATTAGCCTGGCCACAGCTCCTACGGTAGGCCGCCAGGGAAAAACCACAAAGGTATCCGGGTCCGGCACCAAATACATGTCTGACTCCTCTATCCCTACGAAGCCGGCAATTGACGAACCGTCAAACATTAGTTCTCCGTCAAGGGCTTTCTCCAGTTGGCTCACAGGTATAGCCACGTTTTTCAAGATTCCAAGAACGTCTGTAAACTGCAGCCGTATGAACCTAACCCCCTTTTCCTTAACCCTCTCCATTATTTCTGCCTTGTGATGCTCTTCCATTGAGTTATACTCCCCTTTCTTAATCTTTGGTTTCTTTTCCGATTTCATAAGTCAAAATAATCGCCCTTGCAACCTCACGGACGGGAATCCCTTTGTTCATGCTCTGCTTTTGTATCAGCCGGTGGGCTTGTTCTTCATCTAGGTTCATCGTTTTCATAAGTATACCTTTGGCTTTCTCCACAACCTTGCGAGTATTCAGGGTCTCTTTCAGTTTCTGAACCTCCTTGCGTAGTCCCCGAATTCGTTCACGATACAGAAGAGCGGCGTCAACGGCAGCCACCAAACTCGTTTCGGTTACTGGGTAAAAACAGTAATGGAACTCTTTAAGGTCGGGGTTATCCCTTCGCCTGACCATAATCAGGATTGCAGCCAAGTCATCTGACTCGATGATACGGGCTGCCTCCAATGCATTACCACCTTCCAGCCCTTCGTCAATGATGACAAGATCCGGCAATACAGTCCTCACCTTGCGCAGCATGTCCGGCACACTGTTAGCTTCGGCTAGTACTTGGCATCCTAACCGAACCAACCCGTCCCTCAAAGCTGAGCGTCTTGTTTCTGAAGCGTCTGCTACGAGAACCTTTATCCTGGGCACAATCGTATCACCGCCTCTCAAAAAAAAAGCCGTCTCGACCGTGATCAATCCGTATGATCTCCGTCGGGACGCCATTGTCCGCAAAAATCACCAAAAATCCTTATCCTTCATGTTACCAACCTCAATTCTATCAATTCTGGTCCAAATATCAATAACCGCATCTATCATATACTGTATACTTGCAAAGTATACCTGCATAGGGTCGTACCCGGTTCAATATGCCTGGCCCCTTGACGGAGTTAAGCATCGGAGCCGCCGTCAATGGGATATAATATGAGTCGCGGCCGAGCAAAATGTGGGGATAATGTATACTTGACGATTTTGGTTCTTCATGCATTGACATTAGTTGGCCCTTAGGTATAATCAAGCTAAAAAGGATATAGATATGTTTGTAGCGGCATATGCTTGCCGCCAACCAGGGACGATGAAGTCCTTCCTTCAAACGAAGGGAGGGCTTTCTTTTTTTGGCGATGCGGACCCCTGTACAAAAACAAGGCGACTGTTTCCTGAACGATGCAAGGAGGTGAAAAGGCGTTTCAACGGCAAGAACAGTCGCAGACCGCAGACGGGGAGAGCTTCGCCGAATTCAAGTTGAAAGGAGGCAAACATGATGACTCCAGAAGAAATTTCAGCACTGATAAAGGACAAAGGAATCACCTTCATCGACCTTAAGTTCAACGACTTACCGGGACTGTGGCAGCACTTTTCCATGCCATCGAGTGAACTGACAGGAGTTGATAACGTCGCTGAAGGCGGTCTATTTCGAGAAGGCGTAGGATTTGACGGTTCCAGTATTCGTGGGTTTCAGCAGATTCAAGAAAGCGACATGATACTCATCCCGGATCCCGACACCGCGGTTATTGATCCGGTCTGTAAAGCATTCACCCTTTCCATGATATGCGACATCTACGATCCGATTACCCGCCAGCCGTACAGCCGCGACCCGCGGTACGTAGCCAAGAAGGCCGAAGCCTACCTGAAATCGACCGGGATCGCCGACACCAGCTATTGGGGCCCGGAAATGGAGTTCTTCATCTTTGACGACGTCCGTTTCGATCAAAGCGTCAACTTTGGGTACTACTATTTGGATTCGATCGAAGGTGAATGGAACACCGGGCGCCAGGAAAACCCGAATCTGGGTTATAAGGCCCGTTACAAGGAGGGGTATTTCCCGGTGCCGCCCCACGACTCACACCAGGACCTGCGGAGCGAAATGGTTAAAGTGCTTATGGGAGTTGGGATTGGAGTAGAGGTTCACCACCACGAAGTCGCTAGTGGCGGCCAGGCCGAGATCGACATGAGGTTTGACTCGCTCGTACGCATGGCCGACAAGTGCATGATGTACAAGTACGTGGTCAAAAACGTGGCCCGGCGCCACAACAAGGTGGTCACCTTCATGCCCAAACCGCTATTTCAGGACAACGGCTCCGGAATGCATACCCACCAGTCCTTGTGGAAGGATGGGGGCAACCTTTTCTACGACCCCAAAGGGTATGGGCTTTTAAGCCAGCTGGCCAAGTACTACATCGGGGGACTGTTAAAACACGCCCCGGCCCTGATGGCATTCTGTGCCCCAACCACTAACTCGTACAAGCGGCTGGTCCCCGGTTTTGAAGCTCCCGTGAACTTGGTTTACTCCATGCGGAACCGGAGCGCGGCGATTCGTATTCCGGTATATACTGACAATCCAAAGTCCAAGCGCATCGAGTTCAGACCGCCTGACCCGTCATGCAACCCGTATCTGGCTTTCGCCGCCATGCTCATGGCCGGCTTGGACGGAATCGAAAATGAAATCGATCCGGGAGATCCCGTCGACAAGAACATCTATGAGCTCGACGAACAAGAAGCAGCCAAGATCAGAACTGTCCCCGGGTCTCTTGAAGAAGCCTTGAACGCCCTGGAAGAAGACCACGACTTTCTGCTCAAAGGCAACGTTTTCACCACCGACCTGCTCGAGGTCTGGATCAAGTACAAGCGGGAAAAAGAGGTCGAACCCATTAAACTCAGGCCACATCCGTACGAGTTTCAGCTGTATTTCGACCTGTAAACAGGAACTGCAGCAACCCTTTGTCCGACAAACCAAACTCTATAATGAGTTAAAGCAGGGATCTCCCTGCTTTTTTTTCGGGGTAGTGCTCTTTATGACGAATTTCACTCTTCACACTAAAGGTATGTACTCCCTCCCTTTGAACTCGCCCATATGCTCTTTGGTCACTACCACGAGCGGGACATAAACGTTTTTAATGAAGCTAATTGCTTTCACGCGACTAGGAAAACCGCCCTAGTCTACACCTTAGTTACCTCCTTCAAACGCCGTATTGTAATACCAAGCTTCTCATCAATCGGTCCAACTCATGATGTTCTTAGCCCTGAGTTCCGATAAAACTACGGATACCAAGATAATAACCCCGATTAACAACTGCTGGTAATAAGAGTGGATGCTCAAAATAGTCAGACCATTGTGGAGCACCCCCAAGAGCAAACATGCGATAACTGTTCCGGTTGTGCTGCTCACACCTCCCTTCATGCTGGTTCCTCCCAGCACTGTGGCCGCGATGGCCTCTAGCTCGAACATCCACCCGGCGGTAGGCTCCGCCGTATTCAGTCGAGTAGTCACGATTATTCCGGCTAGGGACGCAGTTAGGCCGCAGATGGCATACACGGCGGTTTTATATCTGCTAACCGAAACCCCAGTTCTTCTCAAGGCTTCTTCATTACCTCCCATTGCCAAGGCATAATACCCCAGCTTGGTACAGTTAACCGTTACCGCTCCCAAAGCAGCTGTGATCGTTGCCAACCAAACCGGGACTGGCAGTCCCATAATAAAACCTTTGCCCAACCATGTAAAAGATGATGCGAATCCATATATAGGAATACCTTGAGTCAAAATCAAAGCCACACCGCGCGCAATGGAGCTGGTACCGAGGGTGACTATGAAAGGATTGAGGTTTAGGCAGGAAATCAAACCTCCGTTGGCCATCCCCGTCAATGCCCCCACGCCCATTGCAGCCAGAACGGCTACCACCACAGGTACGCCTAATTTCAGACAGATCGCCGCCACTACCCCACTCAGTGCAGCTACAGCACCGACGGACAGGTCAATTCCCCCGCTGGCGATGACTATTGTCATACCAATAGAAATTATGATCAATACGGCACTCTGATCCAGTATGTTTCGTAGGTTCTCCCACTGCCAGAAAAACGGCGATGCAACAGACAGAACCGCAATCATCAAAAGTAGAGCGCAGCACAGCAGAATTTGTATACCGTATTCGTTTTTGAGAAATGCTATGGTATCGCTCACCGGTGTATTCTTTGTCTGCGCAGCCTGTATTATGCTATTTCCATTCCCGTTATCAGCTTGACTACTTGTTCCTGCCTGGTACGGCTTGTCGGCAAACAATCGACCACCCTCCCGTGCCTGAGTACGCAGATGTCGTCTGCGATCGAGAAAACGTGGTGAAGATTGTGGCTTATCACGATTACACTGTATCCCTGTTCACGTAGCTGTCTTATTAACCGCAGGGTTTGATTAGTTTCTTTGTATCCTAAAGCGGCTGTGGGCTCGTCAAATATGAACAGTCTCCCTCCCATATTTACGGCCCGGGCAATAGCTATTGCTTGTCTTTGGCCGCCGGACAGCTGGCCTACCGGTATCTTAACCGCTGGCACATCTATATCCAACCGCTCCAGCAAATCCTGGGCTTGGCGGTACATACGGCTCTTGTTTACAAAGAAACCCCTGGTCAACTCCCTGCCCAAAAAAATATTGCTGGCGACATCGCGGCAGTTCACTAAAGCCAAATCTTGATAAACAGTGGCAATCCCTTCCTCAATAGCCTGGTTCGGTGTTAGGCGCCTGTACACCCTGTTGTCTATGATGATCTCCCCTTTGTCGGGGGGCAAGACTCCCGCCATAATCTTGACGAGGGTCGACTTTCCGGCTCCGTTGTCACCGACCAGAGCCATTATCCGTCCAGGTTCTATCGTGAGGTTAACTCCGCGTAAAGCCTTTACGTGACTGAAAGATTTGTGCAGATTTCGCACCCTCAACCGTAAGCCATTCACAAAATTCACCCCGCCTTCAGAGTCGTTGGTCTCTTTTCAATAATTGACGAATCACCCTGACTGCTTCCACCGCATCTTCGGCGTACCCGTCGGCCCCTATCCGCTTGGCAAATCCTGCTGAAACCGGGCTTCCTCCCACTACAACCTTAAAATTGTCCCTCACTCCGTTTTCTGTAAGACAAGTCAACACGTCATGCATTTTGATCATTGTGGTAGTCATTAAGGTGGAGAGGGCTATAACATCGACCTGTAACTCACGGGCTTTCTCCACAAATGCCCGGGGAGGAACGTTTTTGCCCAAATCGAAAACTTCGAAGCCCGAGCACTCCAACATTGTTCTTACCACATTTTTGCCTATATCATGGACGTCGTTTTCAACGACGCCAATTAAGATCTTTCCGCTAATCTGTCCAGGCTGCCGCTCGATGTACGACCGAATGATTTCCATCCCAGCATAAAAGGCTTCAGAACACATCAGAAGTTCAGGTAGAAAATACTCGCCTCTTTCGAACAACAATCCCGCCCTGCTCATGCCCGCCCGCAATCCTTGCTCAACAGCCCGCACGAGATCGTAGTTCAGATCGACGCACATTCTGCACAGAGCTACTGTATTTTCAACCTCCATCTGTACTACCGCGTCTGCCAGACGAGCGAGCAATTCCCGTTCTCCGATCAGCAACATTCTCCCTCCTTGCCCTCACGGGGTATTGGGTGAATTTCTTATCCTTTATTCGGTATTTATGTCTCTATACAGGGACCAGTTCATATCTTCTGCTGCCCAGCCCCAACTGCTCGGCGTAGGTCAACATAAGCTCTCCGTCGACACCTGTAAAATCGGACAAAGTCTTGTTCCCATGGACTTCTTTGATCTTTTGCTCAACAAAATCGAGACTCGCCTGTTCGACGGATACGGGATCACATCCGGCCAATATGCCAATATCGCCCACCAGGGGTAAAGGGCTCCATGATCGACAGTCGCAAAACGCGGTTATATCTACCAGAAAACTCACGTAAAAAGCACGTCCCTGCTTATTCGCCAAAACTGCGGCGCAAGATTCTACCAGCCTTTTTTGGAAGTCCATAATATCCATGTCCCAGGCAAAATCAATAGCCTTCCTGGAACATACGGCGACACAATTTCCACAAACGGCACAGCTTTCGGCTTCTACAAATAACCCTTCTCTATCCCTTCTTATCGCCTGCCATGCACAGACTTCTAAGCAGGCCCCGCAACCGTGACATCTGGCACGGTCGATTGTGGGTTTGCTGGCGGAATGAAGAGCCAGTTTTCCACTTCTCGCAATCGCTCCCATCCCAAGGTTCTTTATAATACCACCAAAACCACTCTGATCGTGGCCTTTGAAATGAGTCACCGTTACCAGCTTGTCAGCTTCGTAAATAGCAGCCCCTACCTTGACTTCCAGCAAATCTGCCCGGTATCGGACTCTCCTGTAATCTAGACCTCGAAGCCCGTCGGCAACTATGACCGGTGCCCCCATTCCGGCATGATCGTACCCGTTAAACCACGCGGTTTCCAAGTGCAAAACCGCATTGTAACGATTGCGGTAAAACAAGGTGTTACAATCGGTTAGAAAAGGAAGTGCCCCCTGCTCCTTAATGAGCCTCACTATTACCTTCAAGAACTGGGGTCTCAGCATCCGGGTGTTACCCAGCTCTCCGAAATGCAGCTTTACTGCCACGACGTCACCCGGATCCACTACATCACTCAGACCGGCCGCCAGACACAGCCGCTCTAGACGCGACAATACACCATCATCTCGTTTTCCATCAATATCCACAAAGTAAACCTTGCTCGTACTCTGTCTCGTCACAACCGCGTCAACTCCTTGGGGCAACTCAAGCCGGTTCGAAGGAACCCGAACCGGCCTCAAAACTTGCAAGCTAGCATAGTTTTAACGCCATCCCTCGAAAGTGTTCACATTGTCCTTATTGACCAATGCCAGCGGTGTCCAGTAGATGTCTTTGGTGATCTCGTGCCCCTGCAAGACCTTTAGTGCCAATAGGACCCCGCCTTTGCCAAACAGATAGGGCGACATGGCCACAGTAGCATCCAGTTCGCCTTTGGCAATCGATTTCCGGGCCTCATCGATAAAGTCTACCCCGACTACGGTCACCTGCTGCTTTTTACCCTTCGCCTTCAGGGCCTCCACCGCACCGAGCGCCATTACGTCATTGGCGCAGAATATGCCTTTCAGGTCGGGGTGAGCCTGTATGAGGTTCACTGTGATATCATAAGCCTTTTGACGGTCCCAGTTGCCAGGCTGAATGCTGACGAGTTGAATAGCCGGGTTTTTCTCGAATACTTCTTTGGCCCCATTCTTGCGCGCTTCGCCCTGAGCAGCCCCTGATAGCCCCTCTATGATAGCGACTTTACCGGACTTTATTTTGTCAACTATATACTGAGCCCCCAACCGGCCTTGTTCCGTAAAGTCAGAAGTTATAAAGGCCGCTACTTTTGCCCCTTGCTGGGCAGCAGCCTTTTGGTCGACGCTAGTTCCTACAGCTATCACCGGTATGCCTCTTTTTGTTGCCTCTGCTACTCCAGAAATCAAATTATATGGAGTTATGGCCGAAATGGCGATGGCATCGTAGTCCTTAGCTACGAGCGTCTTTAACGTATCTAGCTGCGCATTGATGTCGTCTTCCTTAGGCGCCGCTAATACGTCGATCTCGACCCCGTATTCTTTGGCCGCGTCTTCATACCCCTGTTTCATCGTAACCCAAAAAGGATTGGCTAAAGTGATCTCGAGGGCTGCCAGTTTGTACTTTTTCCCTTTTTCTGGCAGAGGTTCGAGCGAATCCAACAATTTGGCTTCTGCTTCTTTGAAAGCAGCGTTAGATATCGGCTGAACTTTTCCCTCAGTCACCGGTTCCGGCCTGCTGGCACAACCCGAAAGTGAAATCACCATTGTCAAGACCAGCAGCAAAGAAATGATAGCAATTAGTTCTTTCCTCACCGGTTATTACCTCCTTGCAAGCAATGTCTTAAGGTGTCTGAAACCGTTTCATGAACTCCCACACTTGGGCTTCGACAACTTTCAACCTGGGACCAGCCTGCATGCACTTCATCGCCGCACACGCACTGGCAAACCTCATCGATTCTAAGGGCAACAATCCCTTGTAAAAATGGGCAGAGATCAGCCCGGCTACGAACGCGTCTCCCGCTCCGGTAGTATCAACTGTTTCTACCGGATAAGATTCGACAGCATACGTCTCCCGATCGTAAAACCACACCGCCCCTTGTGCCCCGAGAGTACACACCACTCCCAACCGCGGTTGTCCCCAGCGATAAATCTCCAATATCGCCCTTCGGGTATCGTTGTTACCTGTCAGTTCGGTGAACGCATCCGCGCTCCCTACCACAAGCGAGCTGACGGAGATCATCTGGGCTATTTCCCTGCGAGGAACACCGCACAAACACATGAAAGAGGGCGGGCACTGCAGGTTAAAAATTACAGGAATGTTTCTGTCCTGGCATATCCGTGCCAGCTTCAAGGCCGGTTTTCCGGGAAACATATCGGTGTAAAACACCCGGGCCTCGTCCAGCATCTCGGGTACAACCTCGTCTTCCGACAGCGACAGCAGTGTATTTCCTAGATTGGCAAAAATGGACCTTGAACCATCGGGGGCAACGGTGATGAAGGTGTGCAGGGTGACACCCCCAGGAACTACTTTAACATAGTCGGCATCGATGCCACATTTTTTGAGGTCATCATAAAAGGCTTGTCCATATGCGTCCCCGCCTATTTTGGCTATAAGACTGGTTGACACTCCTAAACCGACCAAGGCGGCCAAGACGTTAGCGCAGCTGCCCCCGGGCGTCAGAAGCTCGTTGTGGACAAAGGCAAAACCGTCTGCTCTGGGTAAGGCATTACACTGGAGAACAATATCCATTGCCGCCGTCCCTAACCCTATTACCCTGGATGACATCCAAAACTATCCTCCCGTCTTGATTCTAAAACTACCCCATGCTCTCCGGCTCTATCAGTCTACCTGTATCTTGCCCTCTCACCTCCTATCAGGCGGGGCCGGGTTCGGGCGGCTACAACTCTGGCTTTACCTACATACTCAGTACTGAGAACGATAGGCTTGACAACGGGTTTCAAATGCATTCCAATCATGGTCAGCCCGATGTCTATACCCATATGACCGGCAATAGCCTCCACCACGACCGGATTCGAGAAATAGCTCCAGCTAATCGCGGCGAATGTGCCGCCGGCTTCAGGTACAGGTATTACTTGTACTTCCTCCAAACCCCTCGTTAGCATAAGAGATTTCTCGACAATAAGAGCTCGGTTAAGGTGTTCACAACACTGAACCGCGATTTCGAGGTCATCTGGCTTGTTTTCCCATAGGGCCCTGGCCACGGCGTGCGCTAGTGCGGGGTCTCCCGTGGTGTCTTCTTTTTTCCCTTCGACTCGGCTTATGCTGCATGACACGACCAGAATTGCTCCCTTAGGATAAGGACCACTTGCCAGCAGTTCATCGAGGACAGCCTTAGTATCAGAGTAGACTTCTTTTGCAGTCGGCACACCCACTACTCATCACCTAGCTCAGTCATGATTTCACTTGAATGAAATCCCTGGTATTAACGCTTAAATAATCGCATCATGTACCTCGTTTTACACCATCCGTGCAGCTTTAACTACTTCCAAGAACGCCTCGATTCTCACACGCAAAGACTCACGGTCAGAGTCAGAATAGTCGGTTTCCAAATGCAAGTACGGAAGGCCTAACTCGTCCTTGACGGTACGGGCAATCCAAAAAGACTCGACGTTATATGTATGGCAGGCTTGCCAGGTAAGATCTATTACACCGTCTACCTGAAAGTCCCTGGCCATCTCTTTTATCAGTTGCAGACGTTCCCAGTTCGGGGTCATAACCGCACACGGTATCCTGAGATATTTCTCGGCCAGCAGCCACAGAGGATCGCGCGGGTCTTTTTCGTCGATTGTCAGGCCCACGGTTTTATAACCACCGCAGTTTTCCATGGCGACAACTATTCCACCGCACTCCTCTACTAAAGCTACAACCTTTTCACTACCTACTCCGACCGGCGTTCCGGTTAAAAGTATTCTAGGAGCAAGAGGTTCCCCCGTTGCATACCCATGCTCGGCCAGGTACTCGAGCTCACTCACCAATCGTTCCAACATGCTAACCCTTTCCCACCGGTCACTGTGAAATCCAAGTTGCCATGCCACCTTGACGAGTTCCACCCCTGAAATAACCGCCGGCTTCCTGCGGTTGAGGTCAAACAGCTGTTTCAGCGCCCGGTTGCCTTCGTTCACGACATGTATGGCTTCACGGAGCGCCGGTTCAGTTATTTCCGAGTTGAACGTTTCCTCTAACGTCTCCTTGAGCCTCACCATCTCTTTGTACCATAGTTCCAAAGCAGCCTGTCTGTAGGGAGACTGGGGCAGGTGCATGACATGCACTGGCTTAAACCTCTGCATGAGCTCAAACATTTTCTTTTTGCCGTCACAGGTAGTCTCGCCGATAATCAGGTCTGAAAAATGAAAGTACGGGCACGTATCGGTGATGGCAAATCCATAAGAAGACTTAATAAGCGGGCACAGGTTAGCCGGTAGCTCGCTTTCAGCGGCTGCGATGGGTTCCTGCCTGGTACCGCACAGCCCGACCGGGATGGCACCGATAGCCAGCACCGGCTCTCTGGGGCCGTATGTACAGTAGATTCCCACCACCTTAGTTCCCCGTTCTTTGGCTTCCTTGAGAACCATCAAATTGTTGTCCCTGATGTTTTCAAACGACGCCAGCAACTCCGAACGCAAATTACAACACCTCTGCTTTCCTAAAAAAGAACAAACTCCAATTTGGCCAGTCAGCTTATCCCAGGACGAAACGTTTAGTAGCTTCCATGAGTGCATGGACATTCGCCGGTGGAGTAGCGAGCGGCACCGTGCAACCCGAACTCAGAATAAATCCTTTGGGTGAATCGAACGCTTTCTGCAAGCATTCCGTTGCCGTTTCGATAACCGTTTCCGGTGTTCCGTTCAACAGAACGGTTACGGGTGGGACGTTGCCTTTGACAATGACCTTGGAACCCAACTCCTTCTTCGCTTCTCCGATATCCTCTTTTTCATCCAAGCTTATCTGAGAAACACCGGTTTCAATCATGTCCACCCAAATTGGCCGAGTAAGCCCGCAGATGTGCAAAGAAGGCCCGCGGCCTGTACGTTTTTTGAACCATTCTGAAATTCTCGCCAAATAAGGCTTGACAAACTCGCGGAAATGAGCCGGACCAATCACACTGCTCGAGGCCAGAGGTTCACCCAGACTGCAGGAAAACCCCCTCTTTAAGCAAGCGTCCATGTAGTTTATGACGCTCTGGGTGGTCAGTTCCAAAACCGAGTGGGCGAACTCCGGGTTCCTGCGCAGATCTTTTAAAAACTCCTCGGTTCCCCGCAAACAGGCAGCGACCGTGAAAGGTCCTCCTACCCCGCTTCCGACCTTAACGTAACGCCCTATGCGCTCGTTGACCCTTGCCAAGGCCTCTAGGTACAAAGGTAACCGCCCATCCTTTTCCGGGTCTACCGGTTTTAGCCGGGATAAAGACTCTACGTCCACGAGGCAAGGCCGAGCCAACTGGGGACGTTCGTCGGCATAGTACTTCAATTCAGAGCCCATCGCCTCGGCCAATCCCAGGTAATCCGGCCCCATCCCGACCGAGTCATAACCAAAAAACTCAAAAGCGAACACCTGGGCATCGGCCATTAGCTTCGCTGAGTGGAGGTAGCTGGCAATCGATACTCCAAAGATGATGCTTGGGTATTCTCCAATGATAGGGCAACACGGAATGCGGTCCAGGTCTTTACCTTGCGCCAAGGCCTCCATCCGCTCCCTTGGCGTCATCTCCTCTTTCGCTATGCTTGGCGGCTTCATTCATAACCAGCCTCCCCTTTCCTGTCACGTGCTGTTTTCAGCACAGGCCATAGGTGGTAATGACAGGGCAAATTTGACATTGGCGATCAGCCCCTCAAGCTGGGCAACAGAAGCGCGACCACCGGTAAGCCTATCCAGGGCATGATTAACTGCCGGGTGAAAGTCTTGCCCTCGCCTTGAAGCCTCATAACTGTATTCTAAAGCCTTTTCTAACAAGCTCTGTTCGTTAAACCTCAAGCCGGGTGGAAGCGGATTAAAAATGACGCAACCGGCTCGTAATTTGACCGAAGACATAATAATATCGGGCGAATAAGCACGGTCCAACCAGACTTTTTCTCGCGAAAACAGAAAGCCATCACAGTATTCCTGCCCAACTCCGAGAACTAGCACCCCCTTTTCGCGCAGGTAGGCGACCGTGCCCGCCAAATCGACACTGTCCTTCGGCGCACTGGCTATCAGTAAAGCAGGCGACTTAGT
This sequence comes from Syntrophothermus sp., assembly GCF_013314835.1. Classification (NCBI taxonomy): domain Bacteria; kingdom Bacillati; phylum Bacillota; class Clostridia; order Eubacteriales; family Syntrophomonadaceae; genus Syntrophothermus; species Syntrophothermus sp. The sequence goes on along the minus strand of NZ_JABUEX010000023.1, from coordinate 4,577 downwards.
AAGATACACAAGGTCTGCCGAAATGGTGTCTTGCCTTACGCCGCCCATACCCCCAGTGACAACCGGGATAAGCTTCCCAGCAGTGAGTTTCATTACTGCCGAAGCAGTTAGGTAGCCGTTTGCTTGCTCAGCCACAGCAGTGTCTAAACGCCGAGCATCGACACGGGCCCATCCCGCCTCACGCCTCAGGTCTAAAAACTTCTCTATCGGTCCTGAAACGATACGTCCACCCTGCAACCAAACCAAATTGATTCTCTTTGTCTTCGGCCACTCTTCGTATAAGGTCTGGTTTGAGACAGAAGGAAGACCGCACCCTAATAATGCAGTCTCAACCAGCACTCGACCAGTTATCTTGCTTTCAGTCACTTGTGGTACCAAAATCCTCCTCGCTTGATGCAAACCATTGGCCTGGGATTTGTAATAACTTTTTGTTATCGTTTTAATAACGTTCTGTTAACACTTGCTATTGATTTATTATACATAACCTCGAGCCAAAAACCACGTTTTTTTTTTTTTTCGTTGCAAGAACCCATTCGGAAATCGTCCATAGAACTCGCCCACACCCAACTTTCTAAGCTCTAAAAACATCATCAAGTCGTTCATAGGTCGAACCTCTCGGCTTTGGCAAAAAAAAACTGCCGAATTCGATCGGCAGTTTGAAAAGTCCTCTCACTTCAGCCTACACCTCAATTCGGGCAGCAGTGGGCATCCTGCGCCCCATCCCGAACGCCTTGCTGGTCACTTTTAGGCCCGGGGCAGCTTGTCGCCGTTTGTACTCGCTCGCATTGACAGATCTTACCACTTTTTTGACGGTGTCCTCGTCCAGCCCTAGCTGGACAATCTCCTCAACCCCCAGATTCTCTTCTACGTATAGATAAAGTATTTGGTCTAACAAAGGATACGGTGGTAAAGTATCCTGGTCGGTTTGTCCTGGCCTGAGTTCGGCCGACGGGGCTTTGTGGATGATTTCGAGAGGGATGATTTCTTTCGAGCGGTTGATGTAGCCGGCTAAGTCATATACCATGGTTTTGGGCACATCAGCCAGTACGCTCAGACCCCCGCTCATATCGCCGTACAAGGTACAGTAACCAACCGCCAGTTCGCTCTTGTTGCCAGTAGACAGCACCAAGTAACCGAACCTGTTAGCAAAGGCCATGAGAATATTGCCCCTGATACGCGCCTGCAGGTTTTCCTCCGCGATGTCCAGCCTTCGTCCTTCCAAGAAACCGTCAAATATGGTCAGGTATGATTCGAAAACCTGGGTGATAGGAATGACCAGAAACTGGATACCCAAATTCGACGCCAGTTTCTGAGAATCGGTAACGCTACTAGCAGATGAATAAGGCGACGGCATGGAGATGCCGAGCACGTTTTCTCTTCCCAGTGCTTCCACCGCTATGCAACAAGTAACAGCGGAGTCAATGCCCCCGGAAAGTCCGATCACCGCTTTTTTAAACCCGCATTTTTTTAAATAGTCCCTCGTGCCCAAAACCAATGCTTCGAAAACCGACTGGATCCGATCTTGAGAAGAGTATAAGAATGTGTCTGTTTCTTTTTCCGTGTCGATTATCCCGATCTCCTCTTTGAACGGAGCCCCTAAATACAGGAGTTCGCCGCGCCGGTTAAATGCCATGCTCCTACCGTCGAATACCAGTTCGTCGTTTCCGCCAACCTGGTTGACGTATATAAAAGGGATATTGTGTCTACGGGCATGGTTACGGATAAGGCGGTATCGGATTTCTTCCTTGCCCACCGTAAAAGGCGAAGCCGAGATGTTAACCAACAGTGTTGCTCCTTGTTTTGCCAGGGCTTCAATGGGGTCAAAAGAGTACATTCTTCGACTGGGCCATAGTTCAGGGTCGTTCCATGCGTCCTCGCATATGGATACGCCCAGGACTTCCCCTTTAAAAGGAACAGTTTCCACCCTAGGAGCCGGATCAAAATACCGCTCTTCGTCGAACACGTCGTATATGGGAAGGAGCGTCTTCGCAGTCCTGCCGATCTCTCTTCCCTGGTATACGAGAACCGCACCGTTGTAAAGCCCCCTGCCAACTGTTCTATCCGTGGGTACCGGTAGTCCCATAAGTATACCTGTGCCCGGATACCTAAGAGATAACTGCCTGAGCCCGGTCACAGACTTTTCTACCTCTTTTAAAAACCAAGGCTTTTCCAAGAGATCCCGTGGAGGATATCCGGTTATAAACAGTTCCGGAAAAATCAAAAGGTCAACACCACACGGACTGTACTGGGCAAGTGTGTCTTCGATTTTCTTTAAATTGCCCTCTATGTCTCCTACCACAGGATTGAGTTGGGCCAAGCCTACTATCATGCTCATTACCTCCTCCTCTCGTATCTTACGGCCAACCAGCAGAGTACACCAATTGGCTTGGTGTCGGCACCCGAGGTCCGGCTTGTTTCTTGCATTTTTTGCGGTGAAAGCACCATGGGGCGGTCCAAACCCACCGCCCCGCTTATCCTACAGGCATATATTACACTTCATGGTTATACCTCTGCAACTAAGACGCCTAATTCATGTACACTCACACGCGCTTTTACGGAGGGTTAACCGGTCAGTTAACACTCTCCCTCGAAGCTAACAGCGTCGGTCAGGCCACGTCGTAGCCATACGCTTCTTCACCGTGTTGGGTTACGTCTAGGCCGACCTCCTCTTCTTCCTTCGGCACCCGTAAAGGCGTTACCAGGTTCACTGCCTTCAATATGATAGCTGTTACCACAAAAGCATAAGCTATACTTGCAAGAACCGCTGCGATTTGAATCAGCACCAAACGCGGATTACCGTACAAAAGGCCGTTCGCACCAGCAGGGTTCACGGCTGTACTAGCGAAAACCCCTGTAAGAATAGCACCCAACGTGCCGCCAACCCCGTGAACACCGAACGCGTCGAGGGCATCATCGTATCCCAAAGCGGCTTTGGCCTTGCTAACAGCAAAATAGCAGGCAGGTCCAGCCACCAGACCAATTAATACCGACGCGCCGGGCCCCACAAACCCTGCGGCGGGCGTAATCGCTACCAAACCGGCCACTATCCCAGAAGCCACCCCCAGGACCGTAGGCTTTCCGTGGTGGACCCATTCGGCTGCAGCCCAGGAAAGAGCTGCTGTAGCCGCGCAGGTATTCGTCACCATGAACGCGCTCGCAGCTAGGCCGTTAGCCGCAAGGGCACTGCCGGCGTTAAATCCGAACCATCCAAACCATAGAAGGCCGGCCCCTATAACCGTAAAAGGCAAATTGTGCGGGATCATAGTCTCCTTTCCTAAATTCGCTCTCTTACCCAGCACCAGAGCACCAGCTAATCCGGCCAATCCGGAGCTTATGTGTACAACTGTTCCTCCAGCAAAATCGAGGGCTCCAAGGTTCCTCAACCACCCGCCAACACCCCAGACCCAGTGGGCAAGGGGATCGTAAACTAAGGTAGTCCAGAGCAAGACAAACAACACGAAAGCCGAAAACCTCATGCGCTCGGCAATTGCCCCGGTAATCAAAGCTGCAGTGATGATAGCGAACATCATCTGGAAGGCGGAAAACGCGTAATGTGGTATGCTAGCGGCATAATCGGCATTAGGTCCGGTGCCGACCCCTCTTAAGCCAACCCAATCCAACCCGCCAACGACGTGCCCGATATCAGGACCGAAACACAGGGAATACCCAACCAACACCCACTGTACGGATACCAGACCCATGATGACAAAACACTGCATTAAGATACTCAGGACGTTTTTGCGCCGGACCATGCCCCCATAAAAGAGGGCCAATCCAGGGGTCATCAAGAAGACCAGAGAAGCGCAAATCAAAATGAACGACGTATCGCCAGAATCAAGAGATGAAGGCCCTGCAGCCCAAGCCGGCGGTGATACTGCTGCTATCAGGAGTCCCATGTTTACCAACGCCATCGACAAACCTCGCCTTATGCCCGTCATATCAATCCCTCCTCGTTTAGAGTAAAAAAAGCGCTAGTTATCTTTGACCGGTTGAGATCCCCGGTCTCACCAGCGCCTTCGCTCGCTCTATTTTCGTTCTTTTACTACCGGCAACCCTCGCCTATAAGGCCGACTCTCCTCGCTCTCCCGTTCGTATGCGGACGATCTCTTCCACAGGGTATACGAATATCTTCCCGTCACCTATATTGCCGGTGGCACAAACGTTCACTATGGTTTCTATGATTCTTTCCACCCAGTGATCCCGACACACCAGTTCAACCTTAACCTTGGGGAAGAGATCCACTGACAGCTCTCGTCCACGGTAATACTGCTTTTCTCCTCGCTGCAGCCCGCGGCCGGAAACCTCGTAGATAGTCATACCTCTGACTTCTAGTTTTGCCAGCGCTTCCTTGAGCTCCTCCAACTTACTCGGCCTGATGATAGCTTCAATTTTCTTCATCCCTGCCCTCCTCCTTAATTTCCAGCACCTCAAACCCTGATGGTGCCTCGTATTAAAAGCGGAAGCAGAAAAAGGCGCTTGTTTGTGATACTCAACGATCACCCAAGCGCCTTTGCCTGTCTCGCTTATGCAATTACCACGTTTAGTATAGCTGTTGAGTCGAAAGTAGGCAAGGGGGT
>NZ_JABUEX010000099.1:0-5104 GCF_013314835.1 Syntrophothermus sp. | reverse complement strand
ATGAACCTGCTCAGCTCCTCCCAGATGATGCTCCGGGCTTCTTCCAGGGAGCCGGCGGCAAACAGCTGGTCCAGCACCCGGTCCAGCGCATCCATGTCGGTCAGCTGCGGCACCTTTTCCTGTATGGTGGCAGAATCCGCTCCAAACCTGCGAGCCAGGTACCTGCATATGACCTCCTGCTTGGCTTTAGTCTTACCTTCGGCAAGGCCTTCCGCGCGGCCCTCCGCACGGCCTTTTTCATGCCAGCTGGTGGTTATTTGCATAATGGCATCAACCTCCTTTTTGTCCATTTTACCCAATTCCCGGTAAAGTTGTTCTTCTTCCTCGCGGTTCAGCTTCATTTCAAGTGCCTTGATGACCCTTTGTTTGGGGGCATCTACCGGAATTTGACCACTATACAGCCACTCCTGCTTCAGTCACAAAACCTCAAGTACGGGTGAGACAGTTTCTAACACCTCTTCTCCAAAAGTTTCAATGTGAAACCGAATGGCAGATTTTACGTCAGCGAGTGCCTCTTCGCAGGTATCCCCCTGGCCAACTATAACTCCCTTTAATCCAAGAGGGTACGCCACGTACCCGTCCTGATGCTTCTCCACTATAATTTTAAACTGGCGCATAGCATAAACCTCCGTTATAATCAATTCGATCTTGAGGGTATCTAGTGTTATTTTAGCAAATTGAATAGGATTCATATTTACTGCTTCCCAAAAACTCCTGCATGGGGTGCCACCCTGCAGTCGAAGATCTCCGGAAACCTTGCTTTCATTGCCTCACAATCTTCTTCTCCATGTTCTCCCAAATTAACCAGGCAGTAATACAGTTCCTCCCAAAACGCATTAATTCCTGGTGATTATTCTATCAGGTGAAAACACAACCAGCAAGGTAAACCTGCTCTTTAGAGCCACTCTGAAAACGCGCCTGCGTAAAAGTTGCCTTTTGGCGCAAAAACAGACAGCAGGCTTCTTATGCTTTTTCTCGTGCCAGTCCAAGGACAAGCGCGTTCCAGGCTGTCCTAAAGGCTATTTCTAACAAGTCCGCGCACTCCTCAGGAACGCTGATTTTCAACTTTTCTTTTAGTAGCTGGGCCAGCTTTTCTTCATCCGCCCCCTCGTGAAAAAGGAGAGGACGCACCTTTTCGTAAGCATCTTTTATGAACTTTCGCCACCGACGCCGCTCCCTGTCATCTGTGTGCAGCAACTCAGAACACCTAGCAGCAATTTTTTGTCCCTTGCCCCGGTCCACTTTTATGCCCCCAAGGCAAAGCACCTCCAGGGCAATAAACAGCTTCATCATCCTGTCGCAGAGGTTATCACAGAAGATGCTTTCAGCAAACCAGCGGAGGGCGCGCCGGTAGCGGACTTTCTCGGGTTCCGGTGCCCCTTCGATAAATGAAAACATCCGAGAGACCCAATCATCCCAACCTGCAGGTGGTAGGAACCACTCGCGGCCAAAATGGAGCCTCCCTAGAGGCCAGGCATAGTCCGGCGAGAACGGGTTCCCAAAGGGATTTGCCGCCCAATCAACAGTGTAATAAATAAGCACAGGGCAGGAAATCGCTGACCAGCACCCAAACTCGCCCACACTGGTCGCCGCCTGAAGCAGGGAAACCAGGTCTCTCAGTTCCTTCTCCGGTAAAAACTCAGGCCGCACCACGTTCCATCCTGCCGCAAGGCCGCTGAAAGGAACCTCGCAATCTTCAAGAACGAGAGCAAAGCTCAAACAAGGTGGAGCTTCCCCACTGTAAACCATAGTGGCCGGAAGACTGAAGTATTGCCGGAAATACTGAACACGCGCTACCTCGCTTTCACTCAGCCTCCGCAGCCGCCACCGACCCAGATTGAATTCAGGGAGTTCCCCGGAACCAGAGAGCCCCACGAGCGGCGCAACCATCCGGAAATTGAAACTCCTTTTCTCCCAGACAGCCTCACTCTGAGCCAGAATCTCGCCTAGAGCCTCCGGCCGTAAAGCTGGCGTTCCTGTCTGGTTCAGATAACGCCAGGCAATGGAGAGGAGGTACTCCTTAGGAAACACCAAATTGCCCGCCTCTCCCCTTTCTGCAGGAGGGAACACCTTGTTGAACCTCCGCTCAGTGAGCAAAAGCCTGCAAAACTTCGCGTACTCCGGGCTGCTTTCCAAGTTCTCAAGGGCAAGAGGGAGCAGGAAAGCATAAGAGCGCGATCCCGGAGGCGTTTTCTGGAAGTTGTCTCCTTCGCAAAGCTGCATAAGAAAAAGAAGCTCTTCCGGCACCTGCCTGCCCTCGCGTGCAAAGCTTTGCACCAACCTGAGTACTTCACCTATCAGCGAACAGATCAAATCAAAAAAACTTCCCCCCGCGGTAAAAACCCCCTTTTTGCGAAAGCGACCATTCTTTTGGTCCCCTTTGGCCATCCCGACCCCTACCGTGATCGGCAATAAACCTCCCGCTTTGTTTACAGAACCCACACCCAAAGCAAGGGGTCCCATAAATTTCGTGTGCGAAGTCTATTGGAACACACTACCCCTTTGTAACATTGGTTACACGCGGTTATCGCTCTAAGTTCATCTTATAATCAGGGGGACGCCAAAACAGGGGCAAAACAGGGGGACGGTTCTGGGCAAAACAGGGGGACGGTTCTGCTGTTTGGATCCAATCATGCAGGATTTTGTCTCGCTCCGGTTTTCCATTTTCTGACTTCGTGTTTCGCCACCTGGCCTTGCCTGTAAGCGCAAACATGAGAACCGTCCCTCTGTTTGTGTGTTTGTGTTTGCTGTGAAATTCATGCCGCACTTTTTCACCTCGCAGCCAGCAACTCCTTTACCTTACGGACACACTCGTCGAGGTTACGCTGGATCTCGCGGCCGGAGAACCGCACAACCTCCCATCCGGCGCGCCGCAGCCGTTCGTCGCGGAGAAAATCGGCGCGCAGGTCACGGTGGAAGGCCGCGCCGTCACATTCTACATCGAGTCGGCGCTCGCCGTCCACCACAGCCAGGTCTAGCTGGTATCCCCCGGCTTCTACGCCGGTCTGAACGTTAATCCCCGCTGCCACAAGTGCCTCAAACAGCCGCCGCTCTAGTGGCGACCGGAACCCGCCAGCTTCAAGATCCATAATGTACTGAGCCAAGTCGCGCAGAACTCCCGGCGAGGCCAGGCAGGCCCCCCGGTCACCTACGACGACGAGTTTGCGTCTTGCCCTGGTCACGGCCACATTTACCAGATTGGAATTGGACGCAAACGTCACGTGGTAGGTGGGCATCTCCCGGCTCACCACCGGCGAGAATATAATTATGTCCCGCTCATCACCCTGGAACCGGTGAGCCGTATCCACCACCAGAGAATCACCAAGATTCGGCAAGCGGCGGACTACTAAGTCTCGAATAACCTCCGCTTGGGCTCGATAAGGCGTTACCACACCAACGGAAAGACCTTGATCCCCAAATTGGCCACGCAGAGTCTCGAGCTGGTGGACCACGGCCTCAGCCTCCGGCAGGTTTACCACGCTCCTTCCGCGCGGCCCGCGCCGGAACTGACCTGGGATGTTGATCCACCGAACAGCAGGTCCGGGCTGCAACTGTGACTCGTCGGTCAGGACCAAAAGACGTGAGCCGTAAAAATGGTCGTTGGAGAAAGTAATGATCGCTGGGTGTGACCGAAAGTGTTGGTCAAGGAAAAGTGGTTTCTCCCCGACGCGAGCGGATGCCAGACCGAAGAGACTACGCGAACGATAGGAGAATACAAGGAGATCGTCCGGCGTCAGGCCGAATCGTCGGGCGAGATTTTCCTCTGCCGCTTCCCTTAGAGAAGTGATGTGGGTGAGCTGCTTCGGGTCGCCGATGATAAGCGCACGCCTGGCCCGGTACAACAGCGGAATCGCTGAGGGGATGTCACACTGTGAAGCTTCGTCAATTATGACCAGGTCAAAAAGCTCGGCCCTAAGAGGTAAGTTGGTACGCGCCGAGAGGTTAGTAACTCCCCAGACGGGGAAAATGTGCAACGCGTCCGGCACAAGCCGGAGGAGCCGCCTGATGGAGGCTTTCTGTCCGCTTGCGGCTTTCGCCAACCCCTCGGCAAGAGCCGATGCCGCAGCGCGTTTTTCCGGCAAGGTGCCCCCGATGAGCTTGCGCCAGGTTGCTTCAAACAACTGTCGGCCGGCCTCCAGGCGACGCGCGGACATTTCCATGAGCCGGTCATGAAGCTCCCACCGGTCGGGAAGGGAGGCCAGGTGTTTTCGCGTGGCCTCTATGCGCAAGCGTTGGGCATCAATATCGCGGGCTACCTGAGAAAACCGCAAACATTCCTCAGCCGTTTTCTGTTCAGGTTCCTTGGGCATCGGTATGGCAGACCCAGCGGACTGGGAGAGGCGGTCCCACGCCGCTGCCAGCTCCTCTCTTGCGCGCTCCCACCGGCGCCTGGCCCAGGGCCAGAAGGGCCGGGGCCTGCTCGCAAGTGGAAGTAAAGCAAGCACCTCCTTTGCCGCCGTCGCCACTTCGTACGGGTCGCCAAGCGCGAAGACCGCAACCGGGGCCGCGCGGTTCAACTCTTCGTAGCGAGCTTCCTCAGCGGCAAGCTCCGCCTCAACCTTTTCACGCTCACGCGCTGCCTGGTAAATGGGAGACAGCTCCTTTTCGACCATACGCCAGGCGGTTATAGCCGATCCCAGTTCAGTCGGTCTTTCAGGACGGGCAAGCGCGCGTTGAATTGTTAATGCTATATTGCCCCGGTGCTTAGTCGTTCCTGCCCGAATAGGTACCGGTTCATCGCTTACTGCTGCCAGGCGCTCGAAGATCACGTCTACCGCCTGGTTGTTTTTTGAAGCGAAACATACTTTCTCTCCTCGTACAACAGCAGAGGCTACGGCGTTGACGATCAGCTGCGACTTGCCTGTTCCCGGCGGCCCTGTGACTACCGTCAGTGGTGCAGAGAAAGCCGAAGTAATGGCCCGGTCCTGCGTCAGGTTCGTAGGAATTATGGTGGGCTGCGGCTCAGCAGGAGGCGGTGCCGGTGCCGGTATCGCGCCCATGAGGACACCAAGCGGCCCCCGGCGCAATTCATCTGCGGGCAACGTGGAAAGCTCCTCCAAGTCTTCGATCAAGTTCCTAATTATTGGCCCACGCTCTCCGGTGT
>NZ_JABUEX010000022.1:0-47330 GCF_013314835.1 Syntrophothermus sp. | reverse complement strand
CTTCTAGTGTCGCGGGGTAGCTGCCCTGAAAATAGGATCTATTTTCATTCTCCAGTGGTGACCCGGAGGAGAGCCATAGATGTCTGCCTCAATCAGCCTCAAATCTCTTAAAGCAGCCTTGCTAGTATGTCCCGAGCCGCGACTACACCGGAAACGCTGGCCTGAACCAACCCGCGAGTGACACCTGCCCCGTCGCCTACGGCGTACAGCCCTTCTATTTTGGTTCGGAGCCCTGAATCTAACTCTGGACGGGCGGAATAAAACTTTACCTCGATCCCGTACAACAGCGTGTGGTCAGAAGCGATCCCGGGAATAAACCGGTCGAGGGCTTCCAGGGTTTCCTGTATGCCTACCATGTAGCGGTGAGGCAGAACTAAAGACAGGTCACCTGGAACTGCGGCTCGCAAAGTTGGGCAAACTACCCCACGTTCTAGTCGGCTGTAGGTCGAACGGCGTCCTTTTTTCAGGTCTCCGTATCTTTGGACCATTACTCCTCCTGACAACATGTTGGCCAAACAAGCGATGTAGCGGCCGTAGACAATAGGTTTGTCAAAGGGTTCAGTAAAATGCTGACTGACAAGCAGGGCAAAATTGGTGTTATCCGTCCGGCGATCCGCCCAGGAGTGACCGTTTACGGTTACCAGCCCATTGGTGTTTTCCAGAACTACTTCACCATGAGGGTTAACACAAAAAGTGCGGATCTGGTCATCGAAGCTCTTGGAATAATATATGATCTTCGGTTCCCATATGTGATCGGTAATTTCCTGCATCGTGCTGGCCGGTATCTCTACCCGCACACCGATGTCGACCTGATTGTTCTTGAGAACCAACCCCAGTTTTTGAGCTTCGTCGACAAACCACTGAGCTCCTTCCCGACCAGGGGCGCACACCACTACTGGGGCGCGGTAATCTCTTTGTGCAGTGTGGACACCGGCAACCTTTTCTCCGTTCATCAGTATCGTTTCTACCGGTTCGTTGAGATGGATTTCACAGCTTTTTTCTAGGCCTTGTCTAAAATTGACCAGGACACGGTGAGTGTTTTCGGTTCCCATGTGGCGGATGCGGGCTGGAACCAGACGCAGATCGGCGCGGGCAGCCCGGTGTTTGAGGTCTTCAAAGTAATCATCGTCGCAGCCGAAAACCCGGTCAGGGGCGCCATTCTCCACGTAAACTCCGTCTACGTACTCGATTAACTCGGCCAGCTTGTCTTTCCCGATATAGTTGTCCAACCAACCGCCAAACTCGGTAGTCAAAGTCAGTTTGCCGTCAGAGAAGGCCCCAGCCCCGCCCCAACCGCTCATGATGGAACAAGGCTGGCAGTGGCGACAGCTTTCATCTAGATCCATGAGGCATTTTCGTTGTTCGACATCTCTTCCCTTTTCCAACATAAGGACCTTTAAGCCGGAGTTCCTGGTTAATTCCCTCGCACAGAAGATACCGGCGGGGCCGGAGCCAATTATAATGACATCGAAGTCTCTATTCAAAAATCTTTCCTCCTTCAAAGGGCACCTTTACCTTTATATAAAATTATACCATCGGCAAGAAGTTCGGGAATTTACACTAATAGATATATGACATTATTGCAGGGCTTTTGCCGAGCGGGAATAAGTGCGTTTTTTGACACCTCTTGCCCACAAGAATATCATTGTTGTTAGAAACCGGTATTGACCATCGGTGATTGAAATTTACTGGATAGGGGAGCACCTGTATGCAAGGGGGAGAAATTCGGGTTCTCTGCGGGGATGAGCCGTATCTGATAGAAAACCGGTTAAAGCAAATAATCGAAGAAATTCGGAATCAAATAGGAGAGGAACCTGAGTGTGTTTTTAAAGACGGGGACGAGTTGGGAGAGGACGAGCTCTTCGACTTGCTGCATTTTGCTCCGCTATTCGGCTATGTTCGCGTGTTGGTACTGCACCGGCTGCCGTGCCTCGTTTCAGGAGGTCCTAAGAGGTCACGAAAGCCGAGCAATGTTGAACAGATACTGCTCCAATACGTCGGAGCCCCTAACCCTCTTCAGGTTTTGATTTTGATTACACCGTCCTTACCCACCGAAAGCGAGCTTGCAAAGCTTTTGAAAAAGCAGAAAATGGTAGAAGAGATTAAGAGGCTGAACAAGCGGGAGCTACAGTCGTGGGTAAAATCAGAGTTCGCCCAAAGGGGTGTCGAACCAGAGGACAAGCTAGTGGAAGAGATTGCCGGCAGCGGTTGGGACATGTCGGCTTTAGAAAACCAGGTAGAAAAACTGTGTCTGGCCAGTGAGAAGAGGAGACTGAGTACGGCCGAGGCCCAAGAGCTATTGGACCTGCGAGAGGATGTAAAAATATTTGCTTTGAGCGATGCTCTTCTCAACCGTGATCTAGCCGCTGCATACGGAACGGTTTCACGGCTGTTTGCTCAGGGAGAACCTCCCGGATTGATTCTTTATACCCTGACCAAGCAATTCCTCCTTATGGCTGAGGCCAAGGCTCTCAAACAGCAGGGAACGACCGCGTCGGAAATAACCGATGTGTTGAACCTTAAACACGGTTTTGTTGCCAAAAAGCTGCTTCAGGCCGCGGAGAAATTCGGGTGGAGGGAGATAGAGGCTGTTTTTAACTATCTCTTGGAGACGGATAAGGCCTTGAAGGGGTCCGGGGCCTCGAACGAGAAAATGCTGTTCGAGGTTCTGGCGGCTGAGATATGCAAGGTGTAGCGGTGGCTAGTAAATTCTTAAACGGTAGGTGATATGATGGACCAGGGGATGCGAGAGTTCAAGATTTACCGGTGCAACGAAGGTACCAGGGAGGTTGTTATTGACCAGTTGGTAGAAGAGGTGCCGCTCGGCATTTACCTCAACGACGAAGAAATCGTGACTCTTATGTGTACCCCGGAACATGTGGAGGAACTGGCGGTAGGTTTTTTGGTTTCAGAAGGTTTTCTTCGGGAAAGAGACCACCTCATCGGGGTTAAGGTTGATGATTCCCGTAACAGCGCCTATGTTACGGTGAAAAGCAACGGCGTTCAAGCATCGACATTTCTGAAACGGTTCGTTACTACCGGTTGTGGGAAAGGGTCTTCGTTTCACAATCCTGAGGCCGTATGGGGGTTGAAGGTCAAAGACGACGGGTTTAGAGTAACGGGTTCGGTTATTCTAGACTTAATGAGGCAGGCGGAGAGGGAATCAGAACTGTTCGTTAAGACCGGGGCTGTTCACGGGGTGGCTCTGTGTACCCCCTCAGACATCCTGTTATTCAGGGAGGATATCGGTAGGCACAACGCCACCGACAAGATAGTTGGCAGGTGCTTTATAGATGGCATACCTTTGGCAGATAAGATGCTCGTTACTACAGGCCGGGTATCTTCCGAGATAATTATCAAGGCCGCCAAGCTGGGGATAGGGATATTGGTTTCACGTTCGGCTCCTACGGCCTTGGCGGTGGACATCGCACGTAAAACAGGGGTAACGGTGATCGGGTTTGCTCGAGGCAGCCGATTCAATATTTACAGCTTCCCAGAGCGCGTTTTGGAAGGCTGAAACAGGCTGGAAGGGCAGTTCGGAAAAGTGGAGGTGAGGGGATGGACCGGGTTACCTTCAAAGTCAAGGGAATGAGCTGTGCGGCTTGTGCCGCCCGCATAGAAAAGGGATTGGCCCGCCTTCCCGGGGTATGTGAGGCCCGAGTCAACCTGGCGACAGAAGAAGCCTGGGTGGAATTCGAGCCGAGTCAAGTGGACTTTGAAGATATAGTTAAGAAGGTCGAAAAGCTGGGTTACTCGGTTAGTGCCAGCAATAAAGGGGCTACTTATCTCGCTGCAGACGATGAATCGGAATTGGAAGAATACAAGAGGCGACTTGTTTTCGCGGCTGTTCTATCACTGCCCTTTCTGGTGATAATGGCCGGCCACCTGCTAGGGTTAAGGTTGCCAGGGCTGTTGACTTCGTGGTTGACCCAAGCGGTGCTGGCGACTCCCATCCAGTTCGGGGCCGGTTTTCCTTTTTATCGAGGCGCATATCTGGCCTTGAGGGGACGGGCGGCCAACATGGATGTGCTGGTGGCATTGGGGACCAGCACAGCGTATCTGTACAGCTTGGTTTCGTCGTGGCTTATTCCCGGTTCCCATGTTTATTTCGAGGTCAGTGCACTGCTCATCACCTTGTCCTGTTAGGGAAATACCTGAAGAGAAGAGCCAAAGGGCGTACTTCAGAAGCCATCAGCAAGTTGGCCAGCCTGCAGCCGAACATGGCCAGGGTTATAAGGGACGGTAGGGAAATCGAGGTTCCTGTAGCCGGACTGAAAGCAGGTGATGTGGCTGTCGTGCGCCCGGGTGAGCGTATTCCCGCTGACGGGGTTGTGATCGAGGGTTATTCGACCGTTAACGAGTCCATGCTCACAGGTGAAAGCGTTCCCGTGGACAAACAGGTAGGGGATACGGTAGTAGGCGGAACGGTGAACGAATTTGGACACCTGCGGGTGCAGGTAGTTCATGCTGGTGAAGATACGGTTCTGGCCCGGATTATACGGGCGGTAAAGGAAGCCCAGGCTTCGAAGGCTCCTATCCAGCGTTTGGCCGACGTGGTGGCCGGGTACTTTGTTCCGGTGGTTATAACCATTGCGGTTGTGACTTTTGCAGGCTGGTTTTGGTGGGGAGATCCAGGTAACCTGGAACACGGTCTTGTGAACGCAACGGCAGCGCTGGTTATTGCCTGTCCTTGCGCCATGGGATTGGCAACCCCCACTTCGATCATGGTAGGAACGGGGAAAGCCGCGGAGATGGGTATACTGATTCGAGGAGGGGAGCCCCTGGAAAGAGCGAGCAAGGTTGACACCATCGTACTCGACAAAACCGGAACTGTTACCAAGGGTGTTCTTCAGGTTACCGATATCGAGATGGTGCCCGAGGTAGGGATAGAAGAAAAAACCCTTCTGGGAATGGCAGCGGCCTTGGAGGTGATGTCGGAGCACCCGGTGGCCCAAGCCATCGCCAGCGCTGTCATCGAGCGAACAAAACAGACGCTGGCGAGTGATATACGCGATTTCGTGGCGGTTCCCGGAAAGGGGGTTGTGGCCAAGGTAGACTGGAAAACGGTGATGATAGGAACCAGTCGTTTCTTGGCAGAAGCGGAAGTGGACATTCTGCAACTCGGGGAAACCCTTGAGCGGCTGCAGGCTGAGGGTAAGACGACGGCGGTGATGGCGATAGAAGGCATTGCCTCCGCGGTTTTTGGTATTGCGGACACCATCAAAGAGCATTCGAGCGAAGCGGTGCAGAGGCTGAAAGACATGGGAATCGAGGTGTGGATGATTACCGGAGACAGCCGCCGCACAGCCGAATCAGTGGCTGAGCAGGTCGGGATAGAACGAGAAAAGGTTTTGCCCGAAGTTTTGCCGGAAGAAAAGGCCAGGGAAGTAAGGCGGCTACAAGCCCAAGGCCGAAGAGTGGCCTTTGTTGGCGACGGCATCAATGATGCTCCGGCCCTGGCCAGTGCCGACGTGGGAATAGCCATGGGTACGGGAACCGACATTGCTATGGAAGCGGCGGACATCACCCTGGTCAAAGGAGACCTGCGCGGGTGTCCACGGGCTCTGGTGTTGAGTCGAGCTACCATGCGTAACATCAAGCAGAACCTTTTTTTGGGCTTTTATCTACAACCTAATAGGGATTCCGGTAGCAGCTTTTGGATTCTTAAACCCGGTATTTGCGGGAGGGGCTATGGCTCTGAGCTCCGTGTCAGTGGTAACCAACGCTTTGAGGCTGAAAAGGGCGAAGGTTTACTAGTGACAGCCGTTTCAGGATTACTCGTTTGGTTCAAGCAATTCATTCAGGCTTCCGGTGCGATAGCCTTCGAGATCTACCGCTACGTAGCGAAAGCCGGTCGCTTTGATGGCCTGCACGATGTCATCAATTCCGGGTTGTTGGAACAAGCGCACAAGGTCCTGGCGCGGAACCTCGATCCGAGCTACTTCACCGTGACGTCTCACGCGACATAGGGAAAAACCGGCATCCGACAATACCTTTTCGGCTTTTGCTACTTGCTGCAGGGCAAGGGCTGTGATCCTCTGCCCGTAAGGAATGCGCGAGGCGAGACAGGCTTGAGCCGGGCGGTTCCAAGTGGGCAGATCCAGTTTGAAGGAAAGGGCTCGTACATCGTCCTTGGTCAATTGAGCTTCCTGCAATGGGGATTTAATTCCGAGTTCCAGAAGAGCTTTAATTCCGGGGCGGTAGTCAGCAAGGTCGGAGTAATTAGAACCATCGATAACGTTACGAAACTGCCGCTCGGCTGCCAGGCTCAAGAGCTGACGATAGCGCCGCAGCTTGCAGTAGTAACAGCGGTCGGGGGGATTAGTCACAAAAAGGTCGTTTTGGAGCTCGTTGCCTTCGATCACCAAGTGTTGAGCGTCCATTGATTGAGCAAGCTGCAGGGCGTGGGTCAGCTCGTTTTCCGACTGGATTTCCGAATGGAAAGTGACTGCCAATACCTTAGTTCTCCCCAAAACGTCTAAAGAGACCTTTAAGAGTAAAGTGCTATCTGCTCCCCCCGAAAACCCGAGGACAACGCTTTCCAATGATCCAACGATCTCCTGTAATCTTGCTAACTTGGTTTCAAGGATGTGCATACTGCAACAGCTCCTCACATGTACGCAGCAGGATCAGAGTAGCTCGATGGCAAACTTCGGGACTCTTCGTATTTGTGCTTAATTTCAATATCAAGGTATCATGGACAACATCATTTAGACAAGGTGAACACCAAAAACTCAAGGCTCCTTAAAAGGCAGGGTAGAAAGGCAATCCTGGGCTTTCGGGTGACTTAAAACTACTTGTTCTTATTCTTACAGCAATACTTGTTGAACTTTTCGGTAAGGAGCCGTATGTGTTCTTTTTCATCTTTTATGATTCTGGCGAGGATTGCCCGAACGTATTTATCATCTATAGCGTCCAGGTGGCGATGGTACTGAGAGATAGCGTCCTTTTCTCCTTGTATGTCGGCTGCCAACATGTCGCAGATGCCGCATCCATAGTAAATGCGGTCTCCTTTCCACCAACTGATAGTCTGGTTACAGGGTGCTCCGAACTTAGGCTTGCCTCCCAACCTGATAATAGCCTCTGCCAGCATTTCCATGTGGGTCATTTCGACCAAGGCGATACATTCCAAGAGGCTTGCCAGGTCTGGGTAATGTTCATTCAACAGGTGATGGTGATATAGATACTGAGTTATGGCCGACATCTCGCTTATGCGGCCGGCGTGGTCTTCCATTAAGAGTGTGGCATAAAAAGGATTGGGATTTTCGACCATGACCGGCGGATAAGGCAAATGCTCGGCGCACCACCTAGGCTTGTGTTTTTGGGTTTCAACATTCTCATGATCCTGCCTGCTACCGAATCCTTCTGTAGCGGTTGCATATTCTATGCGTATCACCACGACCTTTCCTCCTCTCAACAGTTCTCCTGCAGTAATCTATGTTAAGAGGAAAGAAGAGGTGACAATACCAAAGATTATCAGGAGGTGCTGGTTCTTAAAAAACTAAAAAACCTGTCTTAGTGACAGGTTTTCTCATAAATGATTCTGAGCTGAGATTAAATGACTATCCTTTGCCCGCTTCTTAATCGGTTCCCGCTGCGGACTTAAAACGCTTGGCTAACCTAGACTTCTTTCGAGCCGCCGTGTTCCGGTGGATAATTCCTTTAACTGCGTTCTTATCAATAACGGAAATAGCCTTCTTCAGCTTTTCCTGGGCCAGCTCCAGGTCCTTGCTAGCTAGAGCCGCTTCGAATCTTTTGATGGCGGTTTTCATGGCCGATTTATTGGCAGCATTGCGAAGGCGGTTTTCTTCAGCTTTGCGGGCCCTCTTAGCCGGAGTCTTGCTTTTGGCCAATTTTCCACCTCCTTTTTATCCAAAAGTCAACAAGTTCACTATAGCATTCCTTCACCCAAAATGCAACTGAGGTTGCATAGTTTTTTGACGGTTAAGGAAATCTATGAGTGTAAGAAGGCGAGCAAGTAGTTGACCAATGCCATAATGATGAGTCTGCGAGGACTGTCAGGGTGAAAGGAGGTGAGTTTAGTGAATTGGCTCGGTGCTGTCGTCCGTTTCGTGGTATCAGCCTTGGTTTTGATGGCAGTCGGTTGGTTGCTTCCAGGAATAAAGGTTAACGGGTTTATAGGAGCCTTGATCGCCGCGGCTGTAATCGCTATTCTCGGGTACATCGTGGAGTTGATACTGGGAGAACGGATTTCCCCGCGCAGTCGAGGTATAGTAGGGTTTATTACTGCGGCCGTGGTAATCTATGTGGCCCAGTTTATCGTTCCGGCCTATCTTTCTGTCTCTCTGGTAGGAAGTTTACTGGCCGCGTTTGTCATAGGTTTAATCGATGCATTCGTGCCTACCGAACTAAGGTAGCACATATATAAGTTCCAACTCGGGTTGGAACTTATACATAACTTGTCCTTCGAAAGCCGGATCTGTATCCGGCTTTTATTCTGGCGTTCTGGCGTGGAGCTGTCCAACTTTTCGTAATATTGATGATATTCCTACAATAAGATTTATTGAATGCGGGCATAAGGGGGAGGGGAAAATGAACAGAACCCATTTTTGGCATCTGGTTAAGGGACTAGTTTACGTGCAAGTATTGGCAGCGGTCATAATTGCCGGGATAACTTTTAACCCTAATCGAGGGTTGACCCAGCTGTTCGACTATGCGCTCGCTCTTATGAAAACCCTGCACACTGTTTACGGACTCAACCTGACGACAGAAACCGCTGAAACCGTGTTTTCCCAGTCCAGCGTCGTGTTAGCATCTCCTTCGCCTTTAGTACCACCTGGCGTTTATGGATGGTTACGCGTATTCTTTGCAGGTCCAGAAGACATGCTCTTTTCCCATATTCAGGCTATGGCTAACGTTCAGGGGTCGAAGCTCGACTCAATATCTGAAAGTGAGAATAATGTTGATTCTCCACCTCAAGCTGTTTCAAATGACGAGAGTGTCAATAAGGAAGAGGCAGCTGACTTGAAAGGAACAAAATTGGCTTTTTACTGTACTCATAACGGGGAATCGTATCGCCCCGACTGCGGCGAATCACGGCTCGAGGGGGAGGAAGGCCATGTCAACCTAGTAGCAGCCGCCCTTCAAGCCGAGACAGCGAAGCGGGGTTTTACCTCATTTCACGTCAAAACTGTACACGATTACCCGGATTTTGCGGCTTCCTATGCCAAGTCCCGCCAGACCGTCCAGAGTTTATTAGAGGAACATCCGGATCTTGCTGCAATATTTGATGTACATAGGGACGCTTATCCCCAGGCACGCCCCGATTCTATAGAGATTAACGGGAAGAGTGCAGCTCGAATACTCATAGTGGTAGGTACTGACGAGAGGAAACCTCACCCTAACTGGAGGAAGAACGCAGAGTTTGCGCAGGTTATCTATGAAAAAGGGGAAACTATGTATCCGGGCTTAATTAAGCAAGTGCGATTCAAAGCCGGAACCTACAACCAAGAATTCCATCACCATGCGCTTCTCGTGGAGTTCGGCAACGACCAAAACTCTTTGAGCGAGGCCTTATATTCGGCTCAATTGTTTGCAGACATACTGTACGAGGTGTTCAAGGAGGGTGAACGGTAACGTGCAACTCGCCATCCGGTTTTGTTTGGTACTGGTTATTGTGTTTCTGTGTGTTGAAGGGCTCAATGTGGCGGCACACGCGACTTCCGCGATGACCTTAGAGGAAGAGGGTCCAGTACTGGCGTGGTCGATAGGGCAAAAGGGGGAGGTGGTATTCACTTGTCTTGGCGAGAACCGGAGCTTAGAAACCGGCGAGATAAGAGGAGTATACAGGAGGCTGGAAAGGGTTTTATCTCATTGACCGTGGCTGGGACGAATCTCGGTCACGGTTTTTGCTGATCAAAAGGTTGAGGGAGGACTGTTAACGGTTATGGAAGGATGATAGATTGAAGACAGTAGCCGAAATTAGGTATAATTGACAGCGTAACCTGAAGTCAGCGGCTGATACCGAATGTTTTGGGGGTCTAAGCTTGCGAGAGAGGATAAGGAATTTCTGTATTATTGCCCATATCGACCACGGAAAGTCCACTCTGGCTGACCGCTTGTTGGAGTTTACCGGAGCTTTGTCGGGAAGGGAAATGCGAGACCAGTTTCTCGACCAGATGGACTTGGAACGGGAGCGTGGTATAACTATCAAGTTACAGCCGGTTAGGTTGCGCTATGTAGCGGACGATGGGCAGGAGTATATTCTAAATCTTATTGACACTCCCGGTCACGTGGATTTCACCTACGAGGTGTCCAGGAGCCTGGCTGCCTGCGAAGGCGCTTTGCTGGTAGTAGATGCTTCACAGGGTATCGAGGCGCAAACCCTGGCCAACGTGTACCTGGCCATGGACCAGAACCTGGAGATAATCGGAGTTATAAACAAAATAGACCTGCCAAGTGCCGACCCGTCCCGTGTTGCTCAGGAAATGGAGGACGTATTGGGGCTTGATAAAGAGGAGGTTATACTGATTTCGGCCAAGATGGGAATCGGCATCAAGGAAGTGTTGGAAGCAGTGGTGAATAAGATCCCGGTTCCCAGGGGAGAGCCTGAACAGCCATTGCGAGCGCTTATCTTTGACTCTTATTTCGATCCTTACCGCGGAGCTATTTCGTATCTACGGGTTTTTGAGGGCAGAGTGAAGCGAGGAGACCGTATCCGCATGATGTCCACGGGCAAGGAGTTTGAAGTCACCGAGGTTGGCGTGTTTTCGCCTTTTATGAAACCTGTTGAGGAATTGGGCCCTGGTGAGGTGGGTTACCTGGCAGCCGGCATCAAGAATGTTCGAGATACGCGGGTCGGTGATACCATAACCTTGGCCGAAAACCCAGCGTCAGAAGCTTTGCCGGGGTACCGCCAAGTGAAGCCGGTGGTGTTTTGCGGTCTGTATCCCGTAGAAAACAGCCAATTCGAGCATTTGAGAGATGCCCTGGAAAAGCTGCGGCTCAACGACGCTTCTCTCCATTTTGAACCGGAAACATCAGAGGCGCTGGGCTTTGGCTTCCGTTGTGGGTTCTTAGGTCTGTTGCATATGGACATTGTAAGAGAGCGTTTGGAAAGAGAATATGACCTGGAGCTGATTGCCACGGCTCCCAGTGTCGTATACCAGGTTCACCTGACCAGCGGTGAGGTGGTAGGTGTCGAGAACCCGGCCAAATGGCCAAATCCTCAGTTTATTGTCAAAGTGCAGGAGCCGGTAGTCAGAGCGGTTATTATGATGCCTGATGACTATATTGGTGGGGTTATGGAGCTTTGTCAGGAGAGGCGCGGGCTGTTTAAAAACATGGAATACTTGTCCCCACACCGGGTTATGCTTACCTACGAGTTACCTCTGGCTGAGATCATCTACGATTTCTTCGATGTGTTGAAGTCACGAACCAGGGGATACGCATCGTTTGACTATGAAGTAATAGGCTACCAAGACTCTGACCTGGTGAAACTAGAAATACTGCTGAACGGGGAACCGGTTGATGCCCTTTCGGTTATCGTTCACCGGGAAAAGGCGTATATGCGGGCAAGAGGGTTGGTAGAGCGGTTACGGACTATCATACCGAGACAGTTGTATGAAGTTGTTATTCAGGCGGCCATCGGCAGCCGGGTAATTGCCCGCGAATCCATCAAGCCCAAGCGCAAAGATGTTTTAGCCAAGTGCTATGGTGGTGACGTCACCCGCAAGAAAAAGCTATTGGAGAAACAGAAAGAAGGAAAGAAAAAGATGAAGCAGATCGGCCGGGTGGAGGTTCCAAAAGATGCTTTTATGTCTGTTCTAAGCGTTGAATCTGAGAAGAAATAAACGGGCTTCGATGCTGGCAAAAGACCTGGGCCGGGCAGTTGTTTCGTCGGGTGTAGATGTTATGGAGGAAGGTATCGGATTTGCCTGCAAGCATCTATGTGCATATTCCGTTTTGCGTGAGAAAGTGTCGCTATTGCGATTTTTATTCCGTGTCTTACCACGAAGAATTGGTTGCTCGATACGTTAAGTGCTTGTGTGGGGAGATAGAAGAAAGAGCCCAGGATCTGCAACAGGCTGAGGCCGTCAGAACATTGTATCTTGGGGGAGGAACTCCTAGCCTGTTGGATCCGGCTTACGTGGCCACGATTATCGACAAGGTAGGGTCGGTTTTCGGGATACTGCCGGAGGCAGAAATAACCCTGGAGGTTAATCCTGGTACCGTCAACTTGAAGAAGATGGCCTCGTACCGGCACGCTGGTATCAACCGGGTGTCCTTGGGTGTGCAAAGTTTCTTCGACGACATCCTTCAGTGGCTAGGGCGTTTGCACAGCCGACAGGATGTAAAAACAGCTTTTGATGTATGCTTGAAAGCCGGTTTTGACAACATCAGCATCGACTTGATTTATGGGGTGCCTGGGCAAGACTTAAGCCGATGGAGGGAGGGCTTGGACAATGCTCTAGCTCTGAATCCTCAGCATGTGTCGGCTTATCTTCTCCAGCCGGAGCCAGAAACCCCGTTAGGCCATTTAATAGCCACAGGGGAAGTGGAGCTACTTTCCGAAGAAGAGGAGCTGGCCCAGTACGAGTTGGCGGTCGATGTTCTCACCGGGGCGGGATATCGACATTACGAATTATCGAACTTCGCCCGGCCTAGATACGAATGTTGCCACAACTTGAATTATTGGCAAGGGGGACAGTACCTCGGAATAGGCGCAGGGGCGGTTTCTTTCTTGAAGTTAAATAGATACCAAAACGACCCAAATGTAGACGCTTACATCCAGAGCTTGAGCGTAGCTAATCAGCCCCCGAGGTCAATGCTGGAATGTTTGAACGAAGAAGGTATTGTGCGCGACCGGATTGTGCTCGGTTTGAGGTTAATCGACGGAATTGATGTTGAAGAATTGAAGCGTTCATACGAAGTTGACTTTTCTTTGCTGTTCGGATCTTCAGTCGACAGGCTTATAGAACTGGGTTTAATAAAAAGGAAAGGCAGCAAATTGTGCCTTTCAAGAAAAGGTTATTTCCTTTCGAACGAGGTTTTTCGCGAGTTTCTCTAAAAAGGAGCTGCCTTGACAAATAAAGGTTTGGGTGTTATTTTGAGAATAGCAATGTTTAGCACTCAACTAACGAGAGTGCTAACAGAGGTGAACTGGTATGGTGTTAGATGAGCGAAAAAAGCTTATTTTAGAGGCGATTATTAAAGATTACGTAGAAACCGCAGAACCGGTAGGTTCCCGGTCCATCGTTCGCAAGCACCAGCTAGGGGTTAGCCCTGCTACCGTAAGGAATGAGATGGCGGATCTGGAAGAGATGGGTTTTCTCGAGCAGCCTCACACTTCAGCGGGCAGGATACCTTCTCAGTTGGGGTTCCGGTATTACGTGGACTGCATGATGGAAAAGGAAGAATTGGCGGAAAACGAAAAGGAACTGCTGCATAGGGTTTTATCCGATAGAATAAACGATATCTTTGAGGTAATAAGGCGTACCGGGGTTACTCTTTCTCAATTCACTCGTTATGCATCGTTTGTCATCAGTGGTCCTATCAAGGTGGCTGAGATAAAGTCGGTGCAGTTGGTGCCGATGCAAAAAGGCACTGCTCTGGTGGTATTGGTAACGTCCAGCGGGGTTATTCTTCATAAGTTAATTGACACGCCGGAATCGATTCAGGCCCATGATTTGGAAAAGATATCAGCCTTTTTCACACGAGGCCTAGCCGGGGTCAAACTAGGTGAATTGAGTCGAACCAGTTTAAAATCACTGCGTGATGAACTGTTGAGCCAGAGGAAGGCTATTGATCGGGTTCTGGAGGCAATAGATGAGCTGCTGCAAGCTTCGGATGAAGAAAAGGTGCTCATCAGCGGTGCCATTAACATGTTGAACGAACCCGAGTTCAGAAACCCGGATAAGTTGAAGACGGTGCTGGGTATTTTGGAGGAAAACAGCCTGTTTAAGAAGGTTCTGAATGATCCCGGGCCCCAAGAGGTCAGGATCAAGATCGGGCGCGAAAACGAAGTGGAGGAGATTCAAGAGCTGAGCCTGGTGTTTACCAGCTATGAGATAAATGGCCAGGAAATGGGCAAGATAGGCTTGATCGGGCCGGTAAGGATGCAATACTGGAGGGCAGCAGGGCTGGTGGAGTCTTTTCGAGATGTCGTGGAGGACGTAATTCGCAAGCTGATGATGTAGTCGAGAGCGTGCAAAGTGAGCTTCTTAATATCAGGGCCCTGCTTTGTGCTGGCCCTGATTATGGTTTTGAACAATAATGTTGTATCGGTGCTTTGATTCAGGCAGGAATCAGCCCGTTTAAATTCGGGTTTCCATATCAATTAAAGGGTATCACTACTGTTGGAGTGAGGTGAAACTGGGTGAATTGGTTGGAGAAAGAGCCGGGGCACGAACAAGAAAAGAAAGATGAGTTCGGTAACGAGGATACGGAAAAACTTATTAATGATGATGAAGCCGGGGGAGGGCCGCCGGATCCGGGACATACTGACCAGCCGACGGAAACCGAAAACGTTTATGAGATCGACAAACTGGGGCAATTGGAAAAAGAGCTAGAAGAAAAAACCCGTGAAAGCAGCGAAAACTACGAGAGGTTTTTGAGGGCTTTGGCAGACATGGAGAACATGAAGAAGCGGTTTCAGAGAGAAAAGGAAGAGTTGCTTCGTTTTGCCGCCAGGCCTTTAATCGAAAAGCTGTTGCCCGTAATAGACGACTTTGCAAGGGCTGTTAACGCGTCAAAAACAACCCGGGATTTCGACGGGTTGTGCCAGGGAGTGGAAATGGTTCAAAAGAAACTGCTGGAAGTTCTGAGGAGCGAGGGAGTAACTCCGATTGAAGCGCTGAACCAGCAGTTTGATCCTCAATATCATGAATCGCTGGTTGTGGAAGATAATCCCAACCTTCCGGATAATGTGGTGATAGAAGAGTTTCAGAAAGGCTATATGATGAGGGGGCGCCTGCTCAGGCCTAGTCTGGTGAAGGTGGCGCGCAACCGGGACAACACTGAAGAGCCAGCAAACAAGGAATAGGCTATAGTGTCATCTAATCTTCATCAAATGGAGGTGCAATCTATGGGTAAAGTTGTCGGAATCGACTTAGGTACTACAAATTCAGTTATAGCGGTTATGGAGGGAAATGATGTAACCGTAATTCCCAACGCTGAAGGAGAGAGGATCACGCCTTCAGTCGTGGGATTTGCAAAGAACGGAGAAAGATTGGTTGGAAGGGTAGCGAAGCGCCAAGCGGTAACTAACCCCGACCGAACAGTCGTTTCAATCAAAAGACATATGGGTACGGATCACAGGGTAAAGATTGATGACAAGAATTACACTCCGCAAGAAATTTCGGCTATGATATTGCAGAAACTCAAGACCGATGCGGAAAGCTATCTGGGTGAACCCATCACTAAGGCGGTCATAACCGTACCTGCTTATTTTACCGATTCCCAGCGGCAGGCTACCAAAGATGCCGGTACCATCGCTGGTTTGGAGGTACTGCGGATTATAAACGAGCCTACCGCGGCAGCCCTGGCCTACGGCCTGGATAAAGAAGGAACCCAAACCATTCTGGTTTTTGATTTGGGTGGTGGGACTTTTGACGTTTCCATTCTAGAGATAGGAGACGGCGTTTTCGAAGTTAAAGCGACCAGCGGCAATAACCGCTTGGGCGGTGACGATTTCGACGAGCGCATCATTCAGTACCTGGTGGAAAACTTCAAGAAAGAATACGGAGTCGATCTGCGCAACGACAAAATGGCGATGCAGCGGTTGAAAGAGGCAGCCGAAAAAGCCAAACACGAACTATCGACCTTGATGACCACTAACATCAATATTCCCTTTATCACCGCTACCTCTGAAGGGCCTCTACACCTGGATACCAACTTGACCCGGGCCAAGTTTGAAGAGCTGACAGCCGACTTAGTCGAGAAGACCATGGGACCCACTCGTCAGGCTCTCCAAGACGCTGGCTTGACACCTGATAAAATTGACAAGGTCATCCTGGTAGGCGGTTCAACCCGCATTCCGGCGGTACAGAAAGCCATCCGGGATTTTATAGGCAAGGAACCGTACAAAGGGATTAATCCCGACGAGGTTGTGGCAGTCGGGGCTGCAATCCAGGCTGCGGTCTTGGCAGGAGAGGTTAGGGACGTAGTTCTTTTGGATGTGACGCCGCTTTCTCTCGGTATTGAAACCCTGGGAGGGGTGTTCACCAAGATCATAGATCGAAATACCACGATACCTACCTCTAAGAGCCAGATATTCACGACTGCAGCCGATAACCAGACTTCGGTAGACATACACGTTTTGCAGGGCGAGCGGGCGATGGCCAAAGATAACGTAACCCTAGGCAGGTTCCAGCTAGTTGGTATCCCCCCCGCACCGCGAGGGGTCCCGCAGATTGAGGTTAAGTTCGATATAGACGTCAACGGTATCGTGCACGTATCGGCTAAAGACCTGGCGACAGGCAAAGAGCAAAAGATTACGATTACGTCTTCCAGCGGACTGAGTAAGGAAGACATTGAGAAAATGGTTAAGGATGCGGAAAAATACGCAGAAGAGGACAAAAAGAAACGGGAAGAAGCCGAGATTAGGAACCAGGCTGACAGCATGATATACCAAGCCGAGAAGACCGTTAAGGACTTTGGGGATAAGGCAGACCGGGCGGACGTGGACCGGGTCAAAGCTGCCAAGGAGGAACTGCAAAAGGCTCTTGAGGGGGGAGACCTCGAAGAGATTCGAAAGAAGACTGAGAACCTGACGACAGCAGTCTACGAGCTGAGCTCGAAGATGTACCAGCAAGCTGGTCCCAATCAGCCGGGCAAAGACGATGTAGTCGACGCGGATTACAATGTAGGAGAAGAGGCAAAATGACTTAGGTTTGTTGCCAAGGGTATCTAAGATGATGCAAGGCGGACAGCTATCTGTCCGCCGCTTGTTCTAGATGGTATAATAACTTGATGAATCTTGTGTGAATTCCCACGCGCGGAAAGGTGTGGTCACATGACCAGTAAGCGTGACTATTACGAAGTGTTAGGGGTTTCTCGAGACGCGTCGCAGGAAGATATCAAAAAAGCCTACCGCAAGCTGGCTTTAAAATATCACCCGGACGTTAATCCGGACAAAAAAGAGGCCGAGGAGAAGTTCAAGGAAATCAATGAAGCTTATGAGGTCTTGAGTGATCCTGAAAAAAGAGCCACTTATGACCGGTACGGGCATGCCGCTTTTGATCCCACCCAAGGCCCGGGCGGCTTCGGAGCAGGGGGATTCGATTTTGGTGGGATGGGCGGTTTTGAAGATTTGTTCGATATGTTCTTCGGCACCGGAACCAGGGGTTCCCGCCGGCGGGGGCCGACTCGGGGACTGGACCGGGAGATGGAGTTAGAAATCGATCTAGAAGACGCGGTTTTTGGTGCGGAGAAAGAGATACAGGTATCGAGGTTAGAAACATGCGATACCTGTAACGGTTCGGGGGCACAGCCCGGCACAGAGATAAAGTCGTGCCCCAACTGTGGCGGAACAGGCCAGGTTAGGAACGTTCAGAGCACGCCTTTTGGACGTTTTGAGACTGTGAGAACCTGTCCTCGTTGCGGAGGACAGGGCAAGGTTATTGAAAAGCCTTGTAAGAAGTGCGGGGGTTCCGGGAGAGCCAGGAAAACGCGCAAGGTGACTCTGAGGATTCCAGCGGGAGTGGACACCGGCTCCAGGTTACGAATGGCGGGAGAGGGTGAACCGGGCCAGTACGGAGGCCCCCCGGGGGATCTTTACGTATACATCACAGTAAGACCTCATAAGGTTTTCGAACGGCAAGGAAACGACTTGGTATGTGAAGTGCCGATTTCCATGGTTGAAGCCGCTTTGGGAGCAGAAATCACAGTACCAACTATTGAGGGAGAACATAAATTGACTGTTCCTGAAGGAACCCAAACGGGTACGGTCTTTAGAATAAAAGGGAAAGGGGTTCCCAATCTCCGTACACACCGCCGCGGCGATGAATTAGTAAAGATAAGGGTCAAGACTCCTACTGGTTTGTCAGAAAGACAAAGGGAGCTTCTACAGGAGTTTGCCCGGGAAGAGCACCGGGAAAAAGAGCTGCCCAAAAAGGAAAAAGGTTTTTTCGATAAGTTTAAGGATGCTTTCGGCGGTTAGCCGCTTGCGACGCCAGGGAGTATTAATCGAATACGCGGGGTGGTATTTTGAACTGGAAAGAAATCCGGGTAATGACTGATGAGGCTTGTGGCGAAGCGATAGCTGGACTTTTTCACGAGCTCGGTTGCGGAGGGGTCGTGATCGAGGATCCTTATCTGGCCCGGAGAAAAATCGAAAGCGGAGACTGGGATGCCTATGAACTGCCTCTTGAATTTATTAACCGCGATTTTATCGTGATAAAGGCTTATTTTCCTGAGGATCGGCATATCACGTCGCGGCTCATAGAAGGACTGGAACGGATAGAGAAATGCTTTGGATTTGAATGCCGTTTTTTAGTCGAAGATGTTAACGAAGAGGACTGGGCTAACTGTTGGAAAAGCTATTATCATTCTTTAAAGATTGGGAAACGTTTGGTGATAAAACCGAGTTGGGAAGATTACCGAGCAGAACCTGGAGAGGTGGTTATCGAAATAGATCCTGGGATGGCATTCGGAACCGGCACCCATGCAACTACCAGGTTTTGCCTGGAACTAATCGAGAAATACGTCAGCAAAGACATGACGTTGATAGATATAGGGACCGGTTCGGGGATACTTGCCATTGCGGCTGCAAAGCTTGGAGCCAGAAGGATCATAGCCTTAGACCTTGACCCCGTGGCGGTTCAAGTAGCAAAAGAGAATGTTGCGCGTAACGGGGTCGAGGAGCAGGTCGAGGTATGGAACCTCGATTTTAGAGAGATGCCTGAAACGAGGGCGGACCTAATCATCGGCAATTTGACGGCTGAGCTGGTGAAGGAGTTAATGCCCAAGATAAGGACCATGTTGGTTAGGGGTGGACACTTCATAGCTTCAGGAATAACCGCAATACAGTGGCCACTTGTGGAGGCGGCAATGGAAAGTGCAGGGTTCACGGTGCAGGAACTGACCGAGAACGAAGAAGAGTGGGTAGCGGTGGTGGTTCAGAAGGGATGGTAAGCTTGCACCGCTTTTTTGTTGCTCATGAAAGGATCAAAGATGGGTATGTAATAATCGAGGGGGATGAAGCGAAGCATCTCAGCAAAGTATTACGATTAGGACCGGGGGACGAAGTTCTGGTTTGTGATGGTTCGGGCAAAGAATTGCTGGTGAGGCTGGAGACAGCAGAAAAAGGCCTGATTAAGGGCCGAGTAGTAAACCAAAACCATCCAGAACGCGAGCCAGGCCTGACAGTCGGTTTGGTGCAGGGTGTCGGAAAAGGCGAGAAGATGGATTTCATCGTGCAGAAAGCAGTGGAACTGGGCATAAGTCGAATTTATCCGGTAATGACCGACCGCGGTACCGTAAGGTTGGACGGTGAACGTGCGTTTCACCGGGTCCAAAGGTGGCAGAAGATTGCCAAGGAAGCTTGCAAACAGTGCGGCCGAACAGTTGTGCCTGAAATTAAGGGCATTAGGGATTTGACAGTTGTCATGGATGAATGCAGGGATATCCCGGGTCTTTTCTTTTACGAAGGGGAATGGAAGCGGCCGTTGAAGACGATTCTGAGAGAAAATGCCCGGATTTTGCGTGACAGGGGGGTTATCCTGTACATAGGAGCTGAAGGAGGGTTCAGCCTTCGGGAAGCAGAGACAGCTCGCAAAAGGGGAATACTGATGGCAGGGCTAGGACCGCGCATCCTTCGGACTGAGACTGCTGCTTTGGCTGCTATCACCGCTGTTATGTATGAACTGGGGGACTTAGGAGGGAATTGACATCAAGGCTAGGGTCACAGTTTACACTTTGGGTTGCAAGGTGAACCAGGTAGAAAGCGAAAACATAAAACAACAATTCTCAGATTACGGTTACCAGATACTCAGTGGAGACGAAGTGGCAGATGTTTACGTGGTGAACACCTGCGCGGTTACCCACGTTAGTGAGCGCAAGTCCCGGGCAATGCTTCGGAGGGCTAAGCGTAAGAACCCCAAGGCGGTAGTGGTAGCCACCGGTTGCTTAGCCCAGGTGGCGCCAAACTTGCTGGCTGCTATGCCTGAAGTAGATCTGGTTATCGGCAATAGCTCTAAGGATAGGATAGCCGAACTGGTACAAAACCACAGGAGTCAATCTTCAAAGGCGGTAGTTGTGGGTGAACTGTCCAAAGAACCGCTGCGTCGGGGAGCCTGGTGCCTACCTGCCTACGAGAGGACGCGTGCCTTCGTAAAGATTCAGGACGGTTGTGAAAGCTACTGTTCGTATTGTCTGGTTCCTTATGCTCGCGGGCCGGTTAGGAGCAAGCTCCCAGAAGACGTTGTGCGAGAGATAGACTGGTTAGTAAGCGCTGGATTCAAGGAAATAGTCATAACTGGAATTCATACTGGGATGTATGGAAAAGACTTGGCTGATTGGGATCTTGTCAGGTTGTTAGAAACGGTTCTGGTCAAGGTGCAGGGAGATTACCGTTTGCGACTGAGTTCAATCGAACCGACAGAAATCACGAAAAAGCTGATTGAGTTAATGGCTAGTGAAAAGAAGCTGTGCCGGCACCTACACATTCCTCTGCAAAGTGGAAGCGACCGGGTGCTGAAACTGATGAACCGGCGTTACACTCGCGGTTTCTACCGGGATCTAGTTATGATGGTAACCGGCCGAGTCCCTGGCACGGCCGTGACTTCGGATGTTATGGTGGGGTTTCCAACTGAGTCAGAGGAGGATTTTCTTGATACTCTGAAGCTGATAGATGAACTGCCATTTGCAGGACTGCATGTTTTTCCCTATTCTCCACGGCCAAACACTGCGGCTACCGACCTTTACCCTCGGGTCGAGAATCAGGTAAAAGAACAAAGGAGCAAAGCCTTACTAAATCTGGCCCGGCACAAACAGCAACGGTTTATTGAAAGTTGTTCAGGCCAGACCTTAACCGTGTTGGTGGAAGAGGTTAAGGACAGCGGCAGGTGCGAGGGGCTAACCGACAATTACCTCAGGGCCGAGTTTTACGGCGGTCAGTTGGACCCAGGCCAGTTCGTATCCGTCAGGCTGGTGACATCATCAGAAATCCCTTCATGGGAGGTTGTGTCCGACAGGGTATCTTCCCATTTTGGGGACTAGTAGGTTTGCCGTGTTTGGCGGTACTGCTACTCTGGACTGTTGGTTTTGCTGCGTTCGGTGGAGAAGTTGAACAGGGTGTAGAGGGGACAGTAGGAGACGGCAGCAGTTATTAGGACAAACGCAGCCAGCACCAGCATTATTGTGCTCCATGCAGGGCTAAGACTTGGTGAAAGGCCGATAAAGAGAAATACAACTCCTACGACAGCGCGAGCAACGCGCTCAGCTTGACTTAGGTTTTTCGCCAATCTGTTCATAGGTTAATAACCTCCTTTGTGTCGTTGGTGTCCGTTCAATTCGCTGTTCCTCGAGATGGCAGAAATTGCCTGTCTTTAAAATAATTGCTTGATAAGTTTCTTTTGTAATTATTATTTGTTAGAATAGAAGAAAATATTTATCGCTAGTTCCGGCGGTTCTCTACATCATCCCTAAGTGTGGAAAATATTGAGGTTCTAACCTTTCATATTCGAAAAGCAGCTTCTGCCCACATAAATCCTTCGGTAAATCTTTGTTTGAAGGAGGTGAAAGCTTGGAAAACTGTCTGTTTTGCCGGATTGCCGCTGGCGAGATCGAATCTAACAAGGTTTATGAAGATGAGCGAGTTTTAGCCATTCACGACATCAATCCTGTGGCCCCGGTCCACATACTTCTCATACCAAAAGAACACATAAGTTCTTTGCACGAGGTTGATGAGAGCCATACCGAGTTGATGGGGTACATCCAGGTTATTGCGGCTCGACTGGCGAGGGAACTGGGGCTTGAAGGTTTCAGGGTGGTTAACAATTCCGGCGCTACTGCCGGTCAGAGCGTGTTTCATATTCACTACCATCTATTAGGTGGAAGGGATTTCAGGTGGCCTCCGGGCTAAACTTGACGCTGTTCACCTGAGTAAAGTAAAATAAGAAGGTGTGCTGTATGGTGATGGCTGACGGAGGGGAGGGAAAACGTGAGCGAAGTTAGAGTGGGGAAAAACGAATCTCTGGATTCGGCTTTAAAAAGATTTAAACGCTCTTGCCAGCGGGCTGGAGTTATGCAAGAGATTAGAAAACATGAGCACTATGTCAAACCCAGCGTGAAGAGAAAAAAGAAGTCGGAAGCGGCTCGTAAGAAACGTAAATGGAGTTAGGCTTTTGAGGCAGGAATTGGATAACGAAGATTAAAGTCTGGTAGTTGAGTTACCAGGCTTTAGTTTTTTAGCGCCAACCTGTTCGAGGTTTGTTTTGCCGTATTTCGGTGACACTGTTGTTCAGGAGGAGCCTGAACAGTTTGAACTCTTTTCCGGTCAGTATCTTGACTATCTGTATATGCCGTTCTTGGGACAAATCGATTTTGAGCGCCGGGCACAACAGGCTTCCATCGGCATCCACAACTATGGCTATTTGTGGCCGGTAAGGATTGGCTTTGTTTGTAGACAAGACGACAGCAACCTGCCCGTTATTGAGCTTGACCATGCCTCCTACAGGGTAGGGGGCAATGTTGGACATGAATATGTCCAGGATATAAGGATCAAAGTAAACATCGGACAACTTGCGCAAGATAGTAAAGACGTCATCGATTGCGTAACCCTCGCGGTAAGGTCGGTCAGACACCAACGCTTCAAAAACGTCGGCTACGGCTACAATCCGTGCGTACTCCAGGATGTCATTCCCCCTCATTCCCCTAGGATAACCGGATCCATTCCATCTTTCGTGATGTTGGAAGGCCACGTGCGAGGATCGGAGGGGGATCTCTCCCTGGGCTCGCAGCACATTGAACCCGTTTTCCGGGTGCTTCTTCACCAATTCCGAATCGGCTGGAGTTAACGGTCCGGGTTTGTTAAAGACGTCAGGTTTTAGGAATGCCATTCCGATGTCATGAAGTAAGGCACCTACTCCCAATTCCATCAAGCTGAGTTCGTTGTATCCGAGAGAAATGCCGGTCATTATGGCCAGAATGCACACGTTGACTGAGTGAAAAAACAGGATATCGCTGTGGGTAGAAACATCATACATACCGAAAAGGACATCCCGGTTGCTCATGATATCATCAGCCAATAGACTAACGCCCTTCTTGAGAGCCCGGGTATCTAACTGACCTTTACTGGGTAAGTTTTGGAAGGTATTCTTAAGAGTTTTGGTAACCGAAATGCGAACCGTGGATGAAACAACTTCGGGGATTTCTACGTCGCTCAGGTCATTCTTAACGTAAATCGATGTTAACCCCAAGGTTTTCAGTCGACTTATATAATGTTCGGTAAGGGCAGTGTTCTTAACAAGAAGCGGTTTGCCTTCGCTGTTTACAATGGTGCGCCCCACCAACATTCCCGGTTCCAATTCCTCTATACTGAGCCTCTGCATGAACGATTCTCCCCAGTGCTACTTTTTTCGTGTCACTAAGCCTACAAAAAAATAATATCGTTTTGCGAACCGAGAATAAAGTCCTAAATTTACTGTAAACAACATCTTAGTATAAACTGGTCGGTTGTGGAAGGTCGATGAATTCCGGTTCGTGCCTTGGCATACATTTGTATATGAACAACGTGGTTTCATTTTGGGAGCTGGGCGGGAGGGTACTATGGATAACCGGAGAGAAAAGCTGAACCAGGCTGTTACCGAATTACTCGAGATGCCTCGAGACCTGGTGATGGACCTGCCTAAACTTACGGTCATTGGCCAGGAGGAGCTTTATCTTGATAACCATAAGGGGATAATGAGCTTTGATGGGAACCTAGTTAGGATAAATTTGCCAAGAGGTTTTATCGAAATAGAGGGATCTAACCTTGAGATTAAGACGATTCTTCCCGATGAATTGAGCATTTGTGGGCTTATCCGGGCTATCAAGTATTTCCAGTGAAGGGGGAGCTGGAGTGCTTAATGCCAGGTGGGGCAACTTCCTGGGGGGCTTTCTTACCGTAGCGGTCAAAGGTAAGTACCCCGAAAAACTCATGAATCTAGCTTTAGCCCGCGGGATATTTCTGTGGGACGTAAAACGGACTCCAGAAGGAATATGCTTTAGAATCAGAAACAGTGCTTACCAGGCTCTCCAAAACTTGACCGAGGAACATGGATTCGAGTTAGAAGTCATCAACACAGAAGGGTTTCCCTTTTACCGGCAGGTATTGCAGCGCAGAAGAATGTTAATGTGGGGCGCAGGGCTGTTCGTGTTGGCCCTATACCTGTTATCATCTTTCATTTGGGTAATCGAAGTCAACGGGAACGTCAACCTCTCTACTGAGACAATTCTCAAGGCCGCGGCCAGGCACGGGTTGTACGAAGGTGCGATGAAGTGGAACTTGGCTAAGACTGACGTCGAAGACGGTATATTGAAGGATTTACTTCAGCTTTCGTACGTCGAGGTTAACATCAAGGGGGTGAAAGCGGAGATCAAAGTAGTGGAAAAGGTTTTGCCTAACCAACCAGAAGGGCCCTGCCATATAGTTGCCCGGAAAGACGGAATTATTGAGAGTGTATTGGTGCTGAAAGGGCAGGCCCTGGTCAAGGAAGGAGAGACCGTAGCCAAAGGAGATGTCCTCATTTCGGGCATTGTATTTCCGGAAACGAGGTTAGATGGAGAGGATGGACAGGGCGTTATGCACCCGCAAATAGTCACCGCCCAGGGGCAGGTCAAGGCCAGGGTGTGGTATGAGGGTTACGGAGAATGCGGGTTGACCACCCAAAAATCAGTTTTCACAGGAAGATCAGCGGAGAGAATAGTCTTGGTGACTCCATGGGCTCGTTATACTTTGCGTGAATGCGGGGAGAAGTTTAATCAATCCGTACGTAATCAAAAATCGTATACATTGCAATCTCCCTGGGGAAAGTGGGGGTGGGTGACTACCGTCAGCCGGGAAAAAGAGACCATTACTTTGTCTTATTCTCCTGACGAGGCTTTAGACAAGGCTCGAAGCCAGGCCTTAGAACGGCTAAAGCGAAAACTCGGTTCTGGCGGCAAAGTTGTTGATACTGATATGAAGACTCTGTCATGTCCTGCCGACTCGGTAGTCAGGGTCAAAGCCTACGCCGAAGTAGTAGAAGAAATTGGGGTGCCGCAGCCCATCAACCTGGAGGCAAATGCACGTTAATGCAGGATTTTAAATATGATATAATGTTTTACGTCGATAAACAAAGTGCCCGGATCGGGCCGGCGGGAGGTCGAGTTTTTGTCCGAAAAAGAAGCCCGGATTAGTATTGAGGATAACCAGGATGCTGCCATATTCTTTGGAGCAAAAGATGCCAATTTTAAGTACCTAGCCAGTATATGTGGTGCTGGAGTCAGTGCCAGGGGTGCTGACATTATTATCAAAGGCCAAGAAGAAGAGGTGGATGATACCTTTGCCCTTATTCACAGCCTTTTGGATATTGTTAAGAACGAGAAACAGCTGACGATTACGGATATAAACTATATGCGTGAGCTCTTAAAGAGGGGTGAACAGCCCCGACATTTGGACATTGTTTCCGGGACTATCTTGACAACCGCTCGGGGCAAGGCAGTGAAAGCTAAAACGATAGGGCAGAAAAAGTATCTTCAGGCTATTATGGACAACGATATCGTTTTTGCTATAGGGCCGGCTGGTACGGGTAAGACGTATCTTGCCGTAGTCATGGCAGTTCGCGCACTGCGCAACAAAGAGGTAAGCCGGATTATTTTGGTGAGACCAGCAGTAGAGGCGGGGGAAAAGCTGGGGTTTCTTCCCGGGGATCTGATCGATAAAGTAGATCCTTATCTGAGGCCTCTGTACGATGGTCTTTTTGATATTTTGGGGGTGGATGTGGCCCAGCGTTATATGGACAAGAACATCATCGAAATCGTGCCTCTGGCTTATATGCGGGGAAGAACGTTAAACGACGCCTTTATTATTCTGGATGAAGCCCAAAACACCACGCCCCAGCAAATGAAGATGTTCCTGACCCGGCTTGGGTTTGGTTCTAAAGCTGTAATTACCGGGGATGTCACTCAGGTTGACCTTCCTCGGGACAACTTCTCCGGGTTGATTGAGGTACAGAAGATACTCAAAGGGATTGAGGGTATTGCGTTTCAATACCTGACTAAAGAGGACGTGGTGAGGCATCCGTTGGTACAGCATATTATAGATGCTTACGAGCAGTACGAAGCTTCGATCGACGGGGCGGCTTCTCCGCGGGAGGAAGGCTGACGATGAGTTTATTTTCACGGGGCAGGGACTGGGCGTGGGGAAAACTGATAGGGGTTCTTCGCAGTACTACCACCCGCCGTGCCGTCGGGTACCTGTTTTTTTTCGTCTTATTGACCTTTATCTTATTTACTAATTTTCGTACTTATGGAGTACAGCTGCGACCGGGGCAGATCAGCCCTCGTGACATCAGGTCTCCCGTAACCAGAGTCATTGTAGACGAAAACCGGACCCAGGAACTCAAGCGACAAGCAGCACAGCGGGTCAAGAATGTTTACCAGGAAGATACAGAGGCATTGACCCGGGCTTCAGGGGATATAGATACTTTTTTCGGACAGGTAACTGATTTGAGAAACGCGGTAGAAGTTACTCAGACTCGGACAGTGGAGGAGCTAACAAGTTTACTTCAGGGGGTTGTTGCGGAAAGAAACCTCAAGCAAGTTAACCCGAAGCAATTGGCTACCTATATTTTAAACGCAGGAGACGATGACCTGGAAAGGATACGGCAACAGTCTCACAAGATACTGGCTGATGTTATGGATAAACCCATAACGGAGGATGCTCTACCGTCGGTTTACCAACAGGCGTTTGAGCAGGCTCGTTCTCTTCAGTTTGCTTCTGAGGCTGAACAAATAATAGCGATAGCTGTGTGTCAGGCCGTAAGACCCAACATGATATTCGATGCCGAAGCCACTCAAAAAGCTGTAGATGAAGCGGTAAAAAAGGTTCTGCCGGTACAGAGAACCATCAAACAAAACCAGATTATTGTTAGAGCCGGGGATCCGGTGACCGAAGAGCACATCGAGATCCTGGAACAACTGGGGTTGCAGCGGAGCGGAAACTTAGGAATGGTTCTAGGGGGAACCGGTTTATTTGTGCTGCTAACCTTTTGGCTCGGAATCGAGTACCTGCGGCGCTATCACCGGGACATTTTGAAGGAAGACCGCTTAATGCTGCTCCTGGGCTTGGTTATACTGATCGTAGTTTTGTTGGCTAAGGTTGTGAGCATCCTGAACATTGGTGGTAGAACCGACGTAAATGCTCTCAATGGCTACCTGATTCCGGCTTCAGTCGGGCCGATGCTAGTAGCAGTCTTGCTTGATAGCCGTCTCGCTTATATGGTGGCGATGATCCTGGCCTTCTACGTGGGGATGATGACCACGGGAAACCAGTTAGGTTTTGCTCTGACCGCTTTTGCCGGGGGTAGCGTAGGCGTTTTCGGCATATCACAGTTGAGCCATACCTCCGACCTGGCGAAGTCAGGGGTCTACGTGGCACTTGCCAATGTGGCTAGTTTGTTGACTGTGGGAGTGAGTTCTGGTAATCCGGAAATCAGCACTCTTTTAATCGGGAGCATCATGGGGG
Source organism: Syntrophothermus sp. (assembly GCF_013314835.1). NCBI lineage: Bacteria > Bacillati > Bacillota > Clostridia > Eubacteriales > Syntrophomonadaceae > Syntrophothermus > Syntrophothermus sp. Next base: position 19,660 of record NZ_JABUEX010000022.1, on the reverse strand, counting down.
TTTTGAACGGTTTTCTTTCGGCTGTGCTGCTAATAGGTTTCTTACCTTATTTGGAGTCCGTGTTTTCCATAACCAGTATGATAAAGCTCTTAGAGTTGTCAAATCCGAACCAACCCTTGTTGAGAAAGCTGCTGGTTGAAGCTCCCGGGACCTATCATCACAGCTTGATCGTAGGTAACTTGGCTGAAGCGGCGGCCGAGGCGGTCGGAGCCCAATCTCTCTTAGTACGAGTGGGGTCGTATTACCATGACATAGGCAAATTGAAACGCCCGTACTTCTTCATTGAGAACCAGATCGGCTTTGAGAACCCTCACGAAAAGATAGCTCCTAGCCTCAGCGCTTTGATCATAACCTCCCACATTAAAGACGGTGTAGAAATGGCCAGAGAGGCTCGCTTGCCCAAGGTTATCGTGGATTTTATTGAGCAACATCACGGGACGAGTCTGGTAAAATACTTTTACAGCCGCGCCTTGGAAGAAGACGGGATTCAAAGAGTCAACGAAGAAGCTTTTCGTTATGAAGGACCTAAGCCCCAGAGTAAAGAGGCTGCTCTTATTATGCTGGCCGATGCCGTGGAGGCCGGGGTTCGCTCACTGACTGACGCCACTCCAGGCAAAATTGAGGGAATGGTCAGAAGAATCATCAAGGACAAGTTAAACGACGGCCAGCTGGAGGAGTGCAACCTGACCTTCCGGGACCTTGCCGTTATAGCCGAGTCGTTTGGTAAGATACTGAACGGGATCTACCATGCCCGCATCGAATACCCGGACAACCTGGCTGAGCAGATTGCCGCGAAGGAGGCTCGAAGTGGAAATAACGGTAATAAACCGTCAGACGAAGGTTGATTGGGATCCTGGCCTCGAGATCAAGGTGATTCAGGCCTTGCAAAGAACGGCGGAGATACACGGTTTGCCTCCGGAGACGGAAGTGAGCCTGGTGCTGGTTGACGAAGAGGAAATACGTTCATTTAATCGAGAATACAGAGGGGTAGACAGACCTACCGATGTGTTGTCCTTTGCCTTAAACGAGGGTACCTCGGACGAACCGGGTTATGAGGCTCCTGAAGAGATGGAGCCTGTGCTCGGAGACATAATCATTTCCTTGGAAACGGCTGAAGACCAAGGAAGAGATTACGGGCACGGCCTGGCTCGGGAAGTGGCGTATTTGGCGGTTCACGGGATGTTGCACCTGTTGGGGTACGATCACCAGGATGAGGAAGCGAGGACCGAGATGAGGTTGATGGAGGAGAGAGTTCTCAAAGATGTAGGGCTGGACAGGTTATGAAAAACCGGAATCTGAAGGAAAGCTTTAACTGTGCTTGGGCGGGCATTGTCAGTGCATTTCTCACCCAGCGTAACATGAGGTGGCATGGTTTGGCTGCAGTAGCGGCGGTAACATTGGGTTGGGCCCTGCATATCGAGCGTTGGGAATGGGGGTTGCTCTCATTTACTATTTTTCTCGTGTTGATCGCAGAAGTGATGAACACGGCAGTAGAGAAAACGGTTGACCTATATACTGATGCCTACCATCCGGTGGCTCGAGAGGCCAAGAACATCGCAGCCGGGGCCGTACTGCTGGCTGCAGTTGCGGCAGTGGTAGCAGGTATCATTATTTTTGGCCCAAGGTTCATAGATTACCTGTCTTAAGGGGGCACTACCGTTGCAGGGAGAAGCCGGCACTGAACAGCTTTGGTTGATTAATATGGCGAGGAAGGCACAAGAGCGGGCATACGCGCCATACTCCGGTTTCAGGGTAGGTGCGGCATTACAGGGCATTTCGGGTAAGGTGTACACTGGGTGTAATGTGGAAAACGCATCATACGGGTTGACTATATGCGCGGAAAGAACAGCAGTGGCCAAGGCCGTTTCCGAAGGCGAACAGCAGTTTAAAGCCCTGGCTTTGGTTGGGGACGGGCAAGGGTTTGTCTTTCCTTGCGGAGCTTGTTTGCAGGTCATGGCAGAATTTGCACCTGATCTGGTAATACTTCTGAGCGATAGAAAAGGTCACGTTGCTACGTTTTCTCTGAAGGAACTGCTCCCGCACACTTTTGCTTTAGACAACAGGGAGGAAAGTAATGGAGACTAAGTCTGGATTTGCAAGCATAGTCGGCAGGCCCAATGTGGGTAAGTCAACCTTCTTAAACACTGTCATCGGGCAAAAGGTGGCGATCGTGTCGGAAAAACCCCAAACCACCAGGAACCGGATACAGGGGATATATACCTGTGAACAGGGTCAGATAATCTTTATCGATACCCCAGGGATTCACAGGCCGCGCCACAAACTAGGCGAATACATGGTTCGCACTGCCCACGCGACGGCGAGAGAAGCAGACGTGGTGCTGTATATGGTGAGCGCCAAAGACGGCATGGAAAAGGGAGACGAGGAAATCATCGAGTTTCTGACCAAGACGAGTGCCCCCGTGTTTCTGGTGGTCAACAAGATAGACCTGGTCGACCAAGATGAGGTATCGAGGTGTATAGGGTCTTTTCAGTCAAGATTCCGCTTTGCGGAGACATGGCCTATTTCAGCTATCATGGGGACCAATGTGCATGCCCTTATTAGAAAAATACTCGATTATCTTCCGGTTGGACCCTACTACTACCCTCCGGACCAAGTTACTGACCAGCCGGAGCGGTTCATAGTAGCTGAGCTTATCCGGGAAAAGGCGTTGTATTTCACCCGAGAAGAAGTGCCGCACTCGCTGGCAGTCGAAGTGGAGGAGATGAAGGAACGCAAGGGTAACACCGTTTACGTAAGAGCGGTCGTGTTTACCGAAAGGGATTCGCAAAAGGCCATCGTGATAGGGAAATCCGGGTCTATGCTGAAGAAGATTGGGGAAGCTGCCCGCCTGGATATCGAAAGTTTACTGGGGGTCAATGTATATCTTGACCTCTGGGTTAAGGTTAGAAAAGGCTGGAGAAACGCAGACGCCTACCTGCGGGGTTTTGGGTATAAGTGAGGAGAGATAAAGTGCTGACCCGTAGTGAGATGAGCCGTTATATCGATTCGACGCTGCTCAGGCCGGACGCTACGGCCGAAGAGATAAGGAGGTTATGCGAAGAAGCTGCGCGCTACCGGTTTTTTGCGGTTTGTGTCAATCCTGGCAGGCTAGAGCTGGCAGCTCGCTGTTTGGAAGCTGAAGAGGTGAAACTGTGCACGGTCGTGGGATTCCCTTTAGGGGCGAATGCGACGGTAATTAAGGTAAAAGAAGCTGAAACGGCAATGGAAGCAGGAGCTACTGAGCTCGATGCGGTAATGAATATAGGCTTATTTAAAGATGGCAATTACCGGGCGGTTGAAGAAGAAGTGCAGGGCTTGGCCCGGTTGGTACACGATAGGGGTGGCATACTCAAGATAATAATCGAAACCGGGTACCTTAATCCTGAGGAGATACGAACTGCTACGCGGGTGGTTGCCTCTGGCGGGGCTGATTTCGTCAAAACCTGTACGGGATTCGGGCCCAGAGGAGTTGCAGGCGATGATATTATCTATATCCGCAGTTCTGCACCGCCTTCTTTAAAGATAAAGGCCTCGGGGGGGATAAAGAGTTACCAACAGGCTCTGGGACTGATTGAACTGGGGGCAGATCGTATCGGAACTAGTCATGCCCGTTCCATAATATCGGAATTGATGGAGATATAACTTCAGATCACGAATATCTGGAACTGAATTTTGGGAGCATAACTTGGGGAATAATACAGCCATCTTAGCGGGAAAGGGGTTGGCGATGTGGCCATGCGAAGGGCAGTGGCCTTGACTTTCTTGGCTATGATGGTTGTTTTGTTGATCGGTTTGGGGTGGGAGCTTCATGCTAGAGCCGAGGTAAGGAAAGCTAGGGGCGACTATATTGCGGCCCTTCAAAGGTTTGAACAGAAAGCAAAGACCCCCGCAGAAATGGAACGCCTGCCGTGGGCGGCGCAGTACTTGTACCTGAAGTCGAAGGTCTATCCCCAACGGCAGGAAGACCTGGATGTGGCTCGGCAGGCCTTGAAGCGGGTAAAGCAATACAAGGGGAAGATACTAGAGCCAGGCTTGCGTTCAAGGTTGGGGGATTACATCGGGGTTGCAGACCGGTTGCTTACCTGGACCGAGGAAATGTGGGCCAACGAGAAGGAGATTGACGCGGCCTATTTTGCGAGGGATTGGGGGAGAAGACAGGAGCTGGCGTTGGACCGATCGGCTCTAGGAGAAAAAGGGCAGGAGCTGGTGGAGGCGGAGAGGCGGAAGTGGGAGAAGACGGGGCTGTAGGAAATCAGTTGGCCCAATCCTGCGCGGGACAGGGGTGCTGGAGACGGGCTGTAAGAGGAGGCGAAGCTGTGGGAAAAAGGTTCTTTTGTGGATGATACTGGTCGCGGGGTACGCGTACTTAGCCATAAACACCGACTGGTCGTGGGTGAAGAACGGGGCGTATTATAGCATACTGGGGTGCTATGGGCGGGTGGTAGCCAGTCACGCGGGGCTACAAATCGTATTCAATCCGGGCTTGAGAGAAGAGGTCGTGCCGGCTCAGGTGACCGAGCTGTTAAAAAACGGTCAGCTTAGCATCCTAGGCTGGGAAGACGTGTGCAACCCGGGCATACCACGGCCTGGCCTGACAGTTGCGGCCATAACGCCGGAAGCCAGGGCCGATAACCTGACTTTGGCCAAAGGGGTGCTACAACACCGGGTTCAAGTGCTAGTCGAGTGTTCTAAAATGGACAAATGGCACACGACATCGGAAGGATGGGAAAGCTTAAAACAGCTAAGACGTACCTGTTTGCGGGTGGTGGTATTCGACGGGGGACACCATCTTTCTACGATCGGCACTTGTCCCGACATCATTCTGGTACCGGCGGTCAGGGGGTATGCTGCTCATTCGTACATGAAGGACGGGATGAAGGTTGAGAAGCTTAAGCGATTATTGGTTCAAGCAAGAGCTCCCAGCGCCGTAGTAGTAGTACCCCGCTGGGCAGTGGTAAAATCGCCTTCGTGCTTAGGAGTGCTCGCGGCAAGGGCCTACCTGCAGCTTGTCAGGGAAGGGAAACGATGCGGAGTAGAATTCTCTCGGCCTGTAACGTCGCCGGGAATGAGCAAACTAAACGGGACGGTGTTTTGTTACGTGAACGGGGAACCGGCCCAAGAATTCTCGGGCAAACTTAGGTCGCTCGGTTTGAGAGATGTAAGAAGGGTTTATATTGCTCTTAATTACAGCCGCCTTGACCCGACAAACGCTTTGTCCTATGCCGAAAGATTACAGCAGCACACGGGTAAACCAGTAATGGTGGTGAACGAGCCGGTAAACGTCGTTGACGCTGTTGTGGATGGTTTTTGGCAACCTGGACTCAGACGGTTGGCGAAGGTTGATCGGTGACCAAGTTATTTGAGCCACTCCTCCTGTACAGGCGGGAGGGGTATAGTTGATTGACAAGAGGTCTGGCGGTTGTTAAACTTAAAAGCGACAAATCGATATATGGCGATGATAAAGAGGAGTAAGGGAGATGCCCTCTGGACAGAGAACCGGTGGTGGTGGGAATCCGGTCAGGGGACTTCCTGAAGGGCGCTTTGGAGCCGCAGGAGGAAAGCCGTTGGCGAGTAAAGCCTGCATTATCACGAGAGGGCCTGCTAAGGCCAATCAGGGTGGAACCGCGGGAAAAGCCCGTCCCTGTGTAGGGGACGGGCTTTAGTTTTAGGTCTAGTCGCATCAAATCGCATATAGATAGGAGGATTGAAGGTGACTTTTCAGGAGATAATCTTAGCTCTGGAAACATTTTGGGGTAGCCAAGGCTGCATCATTCAGCAACCATATGACGTGGAAAAGGGGGCGGGGACGATGAACCCGGCTACCTTTTTGCGCGCTCTTGGGCCTGAACCTTGGAATGTGGCTTACGTAGAGCCTTCGCGCAGGCCGACTGATGGTCGGTACGGCGAGAACCCCAACCGGCTTCAACACTATTACCAGTATCAGGTGATATTGAAGCCGTCTCCCGACAATGTTATTGACCTGTATTTGGACAGTCTTCGTACTCTTGGGATTGATCCGCGCAAACATGACATCAGGCTGGTGGAAGATAACTGGGAATCCCCTACCCTCGGAGCCTGGGGCTTAGGGTGGGAGATATGGCTCGATGGGATGGAAATCACCCAGTTTACGTACTTCCAGCAGTGCGGGGGCATTGACTGCTACCCGGTTTGCGCTGAAATTACCTACGGTATCGAGAGAATTGCTATGTACATCCAGAACAGGGAGAGCGTGTTTGACATCGAGTGGGTAGACGGCATTACCTACGGGGATGTTCACCACCAGAGTGAGGTCGACTATTCTTATTACAACTTCCAGGTAGCGGACATCGAAACCTTGGTGACAATGTTCGATCTCTGCGAGAAAGAGGCTAAACGGGTACTGGAGAAGGAATTGGTACAGCCCGCCTATGACTACGTTTTGAAGTGTTCGCACCTCTTTAACCTGTTAGATGCGAGAGGAGCCATAAGCGTAACTGAACGCACCAGCTACATTGCTCGGGTCAGAAATATGGCCCGCAGCGTGGCTCTGGCTTATTTACGGCAGCGGGAAAAATTAGGGTATCCTTTGCTGAAAGATCCTGAACTCAGGAAGAAGACGTTAAAGGAGGGCTAGGTATGACCAGAGATCTGGTTTTTGAAATAGGCACTGAGGAAATACCGGCAGCCTACATGCCAAATGCTATCCGGGACATGGAGGCCCTGGCCAGAGAAAAACTGTCAGGAGCCAATCTCAGTTTCGGTAGCCTGAGAACTATGGGAACACCGAGGCGACTGGTACTTTACGTTTATGACCTGGCTGAGAACCAGGCAGGCTGGCTGAAGGAGGTCAGAGGCCCAAAACGAGAGCAGGCTTTCGATGCAGAGGGGCGGCCTACCTCGGCGGCTCTGGGTTTTGCCCGAGCTCAGGGAGTGACGGTCGAATCTCTCGAGGTGCGGGAAGTGTCCGGAGTAGATTACGTCTTCGCGGTAAAAAAGGAGTCCGGGAAGAAAACCGTGGAAGTCTTGCCAGGGGTTTTGCGGGAAATCGTGGTTGATCTCGGCTTCCCTAAGGCAATGCGCTGGGCCTACTCCGAGTTCAGGTTCGCCCGTCCCATCCGATGGATGTTGGCTTTGTTCGGTGACGAGGTCATACCGGTTCAGATAGAAAACGTGGAAGCCACCAATATTACCTTTGGACACAGGTTTTTGTCTGAGGGGCCAATTACGGTCAACGGAGCAGCCAATTACTTCGAAGCAATGGAGAAAGCGTTTGTCGTCGTCGATCACGAGCGCAGGCGGCAAATGATATGGGAACAGATATTGAACACGGCCGAGCAGGCGGGAGGTTATCCTTATAACGACGAGGAACTACTGGAAGAGGTTAATTTTCTTCTGGAGTACCCGACTGCTTTCTACGGGAAGTTTTCGCCGGAATACCTGGTGTTGCCGACAGAGGTTTTGACCACCACGATGATCGAACACCAGCGCTACTTCCCGGTGTTTTCCGATGACGGCAAGCTCCTCCCCGGGTTTATCGGAGTTAGAAACGGCGACGAGTACAACTTGGAGGAAGTTAAAGCAGGCAATGAAAGGGTTTTGAGGGCCCGTCTGGAAGATGCTCTCTTCTTTTACAGGGAAGACACTAAACAGCCACTGGCGAGTAAAGTAGAGCTTCTTAAGAACGTGGTGTACCAAGCCAGGCTGGGTACGGTTTGGTCGAAGGTAGAGAGGCTGCAGGATATCGCGGTATTCATCGGGAAGGAAACCGGCTTAGGGCGGGAAACCACAATTCGCAGGGCGGCTTACCTGTGTAAGGCTGACCTCGAAACCAACATGGTGTACGAGTTTCCGGAACTACAAGGGATTATGGGACGGTACTATGCCCTTGCCAGCGGGGAAGACCCGGAGGTGGCAGAGGCCATTTTAGAACATTACCTTCCACGTTTTGCCGGCGATAAGTTGCCCGAGACCTCGGCCGGGATTGCGGTTAGCCTGGCAGAAAAACTGGACAACCTAGTCGGGTGTTTCTGCATAAACATCAAGCCCAGCGGTTCTCAGGACCCTTATGCTTTACGGAGACAAGCCTTGGGGTTGGTTAACATAATCCTCAAGAGGGGATTAAGGTTGGACCTTGAAAAGGCCATAAGATTCGTATATCAGGGATTTGCGCCTATAAAACCTGACCTTAGCTGTGAAGAAACTGTTGGAGAGGTTCTAGACTTTGTTCTGCAGAGACTAAGGGGAATATTGTCAGACAGCGGCATCTCGTATGATGTGCTGGATGCAGTCCTGGCAGTACCTCAAGGCGACGTGCTAGAGGTCAGAAAAAGGGCTGAGGCCTTGCAGGAGTTCAAGCAGAGCGAGTACTTTGAGGACGGGATGGTGGTTTTCAATCGCTGTTACAATTTAGCCAAAAAATGGGATAGCCGAGACGTAGATGAAGTATTGCTGGAAACCGAGGCGGAAAGACGGATTTATCAGTGGCTGGCGCAGACAGAACCGCTGCTGAACGAATTAAAGGAAAGAGGGGAGTATGGCGAGTACCTCATAACACTGTCGAAAGGGAGGGCGGGGGTTGACGAGTTGTTCGATGCGGTAATGATCATGGCCGAGGATCCGAAGTTGAGAAAGAACCGGTTGAGCCTTTTGCGTCGTATCAGTGATTCATTCCTGAATTTAGGAGATTTCAGCCGGTTGGTATAAGACTTTTTTCCTTTGACGAAGGGAAAAGCGATTCTTTATAATCAATAGTGTATATGATTTGATGTTTTGCTTCAAAAAAGTATAGCATAATTGGTGGGTGGGGTATGATCGAGCTCACTGAAAGGCAAGGGAAAATTCTGGACATCGTGCGCAAGCACCAGCCTATTACAGGCGAGAGAATCGCCGAGATACTGGATGTTACTCGAGCCGCTCTCCGACCAGACTTGGCTGTTCTCACCATGTCTGGATACTTGGAGGCTAAACCGCGGGTCGGGTACACCATCAAGTCAGAAGGAGGGCAGGGAGCCATAAAAAAAATCCTCTGCCAATACCGGGTTAAAGACGTAAAATCGATGCCCGTGGTGATTAAAGATGTTTCCAGCATATACGATGCTATCGTCACGCTTTTCACCGAGGATGCGGGTACCATTTACGTTACCGACCGCGACGGTTATCTCGCGGGGGTGGTTTCTAGGAAAGATTTCTTAAAAACGACTCTTGGCCACATCGATATCTACAAGGTGCCGGTCAGTGTAATAATGACCAGGATGCCGAATATAATCGTAACGACTCCGGACGAAACGGTTATCGAGGCAGTCAAGAAGATTGTCGAACATGAAATCGATAGCTTGCCAGTGGTTAAGAAATACATTGACGAAAATGGAGATGAAAAACTCGAGGTGGTAGGAAGGATAACCAAGACCAACATAGCCCGCTTGTTACTCGATTTGGCAAACCAGAAAAGGGAGGGGTAGACTTGAACCACAACATGCCCGGGGTGTATGTAGTCTCGGACTCCATCGGGGAAACAGCAGAGATGGTAGTCAGGGCAGCCGCGAGCCAGTTCAACTCCGGCAAGATAGAAATAAAAAGGATACCTTACGTTACCGATGAAGAGAGCATTGTCGAAATAATCGGCCAGGCAGCGGAAGAACATGCCATTATAGCCTACACCCTAGTGATAGAAGAGTTAGCGCAATTTTTGAGAAGTAAAGCGCAAGAGGCTTCGGTCTTGGCAGTAGATCTGCTGGGCCCGATGATGGAGGCCCTGCGGTTAGCCAGTAACGTGGAACCAAAGCGGGAACCTGGATTGGTGCGTAAGGTAGACGAGATATATTTCCGCCGGGTTGAAGCCATCGAGTTTGCGGTCAGGTATGATGATGGCAAAGACCCGCGGGGAATACCTTTGGCGGATATCGTGCTCGTCGGGGTTTCACGGACTTCTAAAACCCCCCTTTCTATGTATTTGGCTCACAAGCGGATAAAGGTCGCAAACGTGCCGCTCGTACCAGAAGTACCTCCCCCGGAGGAGCTGTACAGCGTAGAAAAGGGTCGGCTCATGGGGCTTACTATACAACCGGACCTGCTTTGCGCCATTCGTAAAGAAAGGCTCAAGGCTTTAGGTTTAATGTCAGATGCGAACTACGCTAGCCCGGAGCGGATTGCCTACGAACTCGAGTTTGCTCATCAGATAATGCGGAAGCTCGGGTGTCCGATAATCGATGTCAGCAACAAGGCCGTGGAAGAAACGGCAAGCAAAATACTGGAAATATATTACAGGAGGTTGAGCCATGTCTAGAACCAAGTACGTGTATCTTTTCGAAGAAGGCCAGGCAGACATGAAATCATTGCTAGGCGGTAAGGGGGCGAACTTAGCGGAAATGACCCGGATCGGTCTGCCCGTTCCTCCGGGGTTTACCATAACCACAGAGGCGTGTAAAGAGTATTACCGACTGGGCAAAGAGTTTCCCCCCAATATGATGGAGGACGCGCTACTGGCTTTGCGGGTAGTCGAAGAAAAGACCGGTAAAAGTTTTGGAGACAAGGACAACCCGCTCTTGGTATCGGTCCGATCGGGCGCTCCTATATCTATGCCAGGGATGATGGATACCATTCTCAACCTGGGCTTGAACGACGTTACGGTTGAGGGGTTGGCTTCTCTTACTGGAGATGAACGTTTTGCTTTGGACTGTTACCGGCGTTTTATTCAGATGTTTTGTAACGTAGTCTTGGGTATCGATCATGCGGTCTTCGATGCGGTGATGGAAAAATATAAGAAAAGACACGGACTGATATTTGATTATGAAATACCTGCTGATGGATTGAGGTCTGTTATCGCCGAGTATAAGGGCTTGGTTGTGAAAGAGGCCGGCCGTGAGTTTCCGCAAGATGTCTATGAGCAATTACAGATGGCAATTAAGGCTGTGTTTGAATCTTGGAATAACCAAAGGGCCATAGTCTATAGAAAGCTGAACAAGATACCGGATGACCTGGGAACTGCGGTCAATGTACAGGCCATGGCTTTCGGAAACATGGGAAGCGATTCCGGTACGGGGGTAGCTTTTACCCGCAACCCGTCTACCGGCGAGCGTGAACTGTACGGCGAGTTTCTTGTAAATGCCCAAGGGGAGGATGTTGTTGCCGGAATCAGAACTCCTACTCCCATATCCAAGCTCAAAGACGAACTGCCCCAGGTTTACGAACAGTTCACCCAGGTTTGTCAGACCTTAGAATCTCATTACCGGGATATGCAGGACATCGAATTTACGGTGGAAAAAGGTAAACTCTACATGCTGCAGACCCGAAGTGGCAAGCGGACAGCCGCAGCTGCTATCAAAGTCGCCGTGGACATGGTGAGGGAAGGGCTGATTACTCGGGAAGAAGCTCTCTTGCGGGTAGATGCTAATCAGATTAACCAGTTGTTACATAGACAAATCGACTCCAAAGCCGAGTTAAACGTCATAGCCAAAGGATTGCCGGCTTCGCCAGGAGCGGCTTCAGGTAAGGTGGTTTTCGATGCCGACGAGGCAGAAAAACTGGGCAACGAAGGGGAAAGAGTCATACTAGTGCGCAGCGAAACGACTCCGGATGATATTCACGGGATTGTCAAAGCCCAAGGGGTGCTGACGTCGAGAGGTGGTATGACCAGTCACGCGGCGGTGGTCGCTCGTGGAATGGGTAAGCCTTGTGTCTGCGGTTGCGAAGCTATTAAGATAGACCCGGACGGGCACGAGTTTACGGTCGGAGATATGGTTGTGAAGAAAGGCGACATAATATCTATAGACGGGGCTACCGGTAACGTGATTCTGGGAGAGGTACCGATGATAGAGCCTACGCTTTCGGAGGAGTTTGAAACCCTTCTCAAGTGGGCTGATGATGTGAGAAGAATCGGGGTAAGGGCTAATGCCGACACTCCTGAAGATGCCGCTAAAGCTCGTGAATTCGGAGCCGAAGGAATTGGCCTTTGCCGAACCGAGCACATGTTTATGGCTCAGGATCGTCTACCTATAGTCCAGGAAATGATATTGGCTGACACTGAAGAGGCTCGCAAGAAGGCCCTGGCCAAACTGCTACCCATGCAGCGTGGAGATTTTTATGGTATTCTGAAGGCTATGGCCGGTTTACCGGTGACCATTCGACTGTTGGACCCGCCGTTGCACGAGTTCTTGCCCGGAGCTGAAGAACTCCTGACGGAAATAGCGGAAATGAATGCGAGAGGACAGAATAACGCTGTGCTGGCGGAAAAGAGATCTCTACTGAAAAAGGTTTATGCTCTGAGGGAATTCAATCCTATGCTCGGGCACAGGGGTTGCCGTTTGGGTATAACTTATCCGGAAATCTATCGCATGCAGGCCCGTGCTATATTTGAAGCGGTTGTCAAACTTAAAAAAGAAGGAATTGAGGTTTTACCCGAAGTTGAAATTCCTCTGGTAATGGATAGCGGTGAGCTGGCCCTGTTGAAACATGAGGTGCTGGAGGTTTATGAAGAAGTAAAAGCGGAGACAGGGATTGAGTTCGAGTTTACGGTTGGCACGATGATTGAATTGCCCCGGGCTTGTGTGGTAGCCGAGGAGATCGCCGCTGAGGCCGATTTCTTCTCTTTCGGTACCAATGACCTTACCCAAACTACGCTGGGATTCAGCCGCGACGACGCCGAGGGTAAGTTTATACCGATTTATTTGGAGAAAAAGTTGTTGAAAGATAACCCGTTTGCCGTATTGGATCGCAAAGGGGTAGGAAGCTTGATGGTAATGGCGATCGAAAAAGGACGCTCGGTGAACTCAGGGCTTCTCATCGGAATTTGCGGCGAGCACGGCGGGGAACCGTCCTCAGTAGAGTTTTGTCATCAAATCGGTCTAGACTACGTGAGTTGCTCGCCCTACCGGGTACCGGTCGCCCGCCTAGCTGCAGCCCAGGCGGCGGTGCTGTACCCCAGGGAGTAATGGGTTTTCCTTAATGTCAAAGGCACCTAGGGAACAAAGCCCCTGCTTCTCAGCGGGGGCTTCCTAAGTTTTTACATCTCTAGGTTTTCCAGGCTCAGTTTGATCATGATGCTCTCTCCCGGTTCAGTTCTTGTCTCACGAATGGTCTCGCACGGTCAGACTCTCTTAGGCAGTTTGTCCAAATTGTTTGAAAAAGGATACCCTGTAGGTAAGGACAGGAGTGAAGGGAGAGGATATCATGTCGAACCGAAGCGTGATGCTCGCAGTTGTGTTCCTAGCCGGATTACTTTTAGCGGGAAGCCTTTTTATAACAGCAGGTAGTGCGTATGCCCAGGGTGCATACAGTGACAAAGATCTGGCTTTGGGTACATACGGAGAGGATGTTAGACAAGTTCAGCAGTGTCTGAGTCATTTGAATTACAACACCGGTGGTATTGACGGTATTTACGGGCCACAAACCGTCAGTGCTGTTTCAGCTTTTCAGAAGGATCAGCAACTTGTCATAGACGGTATTGCTGGGCCTGAAACCCAGTGGGCCTTGTTTAAGATAGTCAGTCAGCTTCAAAAAGACTTGACCTCTGTTGGTTTTGATACCAAGGGTGTAGACGGTTGTTTCGGTCCAGCTACGGTGAGTGCCGTCTTATCCTTTCAAACTGCTAACAAACTCAAGGCTGACGGGATAGTGGGGCCTGAAACGAAAAAAGCTCTGGAGCAAGCAGTTGCGGCGAAAAAAGCCAACACCAGTGCTACTGTCGTTTATATAGTGCAAAAAGGTGATACCTTGTCGGAAATTGCCGTCCGGTACAAAACAACAGTCAAGGCCATCAAGGATGCTAACAAGTTGAGTTCGGACCTTATCAAAGTAGGTCAAAAACTGGTTATTCCTTCCGGTGGCAGTACTCCCACGGTGCCGTCAACTAGCACTACCCCTTCCCGGCAAGGAAGATTTGGCGAACTCGTTCCCTGGAGCGAGGCTCAAAAAATATTTAAGGTTGGGATGATCGCCACTATTACCGATTTTGACACCGGTTTGACCTATCAGGTGAAACGTCTAGGTGGCAGTAATCACGCCGATGTCGAACCTTTAACGGCTGCAGATACGGCTAAGATGAAGCAGGCCTATCACGGGGAGTGGAGCTGGGAGCGACACGCCATCCTGGTTACGGTCGCCGGCAGAACTATCGCTGCCTCTCAAAACGGGATGCCTCACGGGACTTCAACCATAAACAACAACTTCCCCGGCCATTTTTGCATACATTTCTTGGGCAGCATGACCCACGGCAATAATCAATGGGCTCCAAGCCCCGCGCATGTCGATGCAGCTCACCAGGCTATGGTTCGGAAAGCGGCGGGACTTTCGAGCTAAGACTAGGGTTCAGCAACATCAAGGATCACAAAGAAATATTATAATTTTATATAGAGACAAGCAGAGCCTTTGATCGGCGCTCTGCTTTTTCTGTCTTGTGAGCCAGCATACGCACATCGAAGCAGACACGTATCGCCCCTGGAATGCTTCCTCTATATTGTTGGTAAAAGCCTTGCCCGTGGTTTTATATGTGTACAAGTCCTTATTTGTGACCATTTATGTCTCATTTGATGAGTACAAATCAGGTTGAAGGAACATAAATAAAAGAGTCGTATATACATTAGGTGAGGAGGTGTAGCTGGTGTCAGATGTTTTCATAATTGCTTTGAATGGAAGTCCCAACAAAAACGGTAATACGGCCTTTATGCTTAACACTGCCCTTGCCACTTGTCGAGAAATGGGGGCGCGAACCGAGATGATTCACTGCCAAGAGGCTCTGAAAGGAATAAGAAACAAGTTTTGCGTTAACTGCGAGGTTCCTTGCTCAGGCAAATGTGGGAGGGGAAAACCGCTAGAGACAGCTTTCGGGCTTTTGCGCCAGGCTGACGGGTTGTTGATAGGGAGCCCGGTTTACTTCGGTACAGTTTCCGCCCAGCTGAAGGCTTTTTGGGACAAGAGTCGGTTTTTGCGCAATGAAAAAGCACTGCTTAATGTTCCGGGTGGGGCTGTGGCGGTTGGAGCTTCTCGGTTTGGGGGACAGGAGACGACCATCAGGGCTATCCATGACCTAATGCTGGTTCAGGGGATGTTGGTTCTGGGAGATGGTTACTGGGAGTATGACTGCGGGCATCAAGGGGCTGCGGCCCAGCGCCCAGCACAGACAGACGACAACGGGTTGCAAAGGACAGTCATACTGGCCAAAAGGCTGGTCGAAGTAGCGCGGGCAACTCGAAGCATTCGTACAAAAACCGCACGTTAAGAAAAACAATTTTAGGTGCGGAGATGATGAAGTGTCATTATAATATATACCAATATCGTTGGTATTGGAGGATGTATCTTCCGTGTCAGAACAAGGAAGGGGACAAACGAATCACAGCCTGGACAACCTCTGCGTACGCGAAGAAATAGAAGCCAAGGAAGAATTGGTGTTGAGCCCTTATGCCTGTTTTTCTAGTCGAAGTCAGGGGAGAGAAAAACCTGAGCCTCCGGATCCGGTGCGGACCTGCTTCATGGTGGACAGGGACAGGATTGTTCATTCCAAGTCATTTCGTCGCCTCAAACACAAGACTCAGGTGTATATTTCGCCTGTCGGCGATCACTATCGAACCAGGTTAACCCATACCCTAGAAGTGAGCCAGATAGCCAGAACGATTGGACGGGGGTTAGGTTTAAACGAGGATCTGATAGAAGCTATCGCTTTAGCCCATGACATCGGTCATACCCCTTTTTCTCATGCTGGAGAAAGAGTATTGGACCAGCTGGTGCCTGGTGGGTTCCGTCACAACGAAAACAGCGTCCGGGTACTGACTAGGATTGAAAGAGGAAAGTTCGGGCGAGGACTGAACCTGACTAAGGAAGTATTGGACGGGGTGCTATACCATAGCGGTTACGGCGAAGGGGGTGCCCGAGCTCAAACTTTGGAGGGCCAGACCATCTTTTACAGCGACAAGATTGCTTACGTGCAGCATGACATTGATGACGCCATTCGCGCCGGATTGCTGAGGATAGAGGATATTCCCCGGGACTACCTTGATGTTTTGGGATATACCCACAGCCAGCGGATAGCAACGTTAGTCACCGACATCATAGTTCATACCCGTCAACAAGCAGCACGAAAATGGGACAGGCTTGTGAGGGTTACGATGAGTCCAGAAGTTGAGAAGGCCCTGACTGGGTTGCGCGAGTTCATGTTTAAAAACATCTACAACGGTCCTTTTTGCATGGCTGAGAAGGACAAGGCGGCTGTGATAGTAGAGTACCTGTACAAATATTACTACTCTCACCCCAATAAACTGCCCGAATTTTATCAAAAGATAGCTAAAGAAGAAGGACTGGCAGTGGGGGTTGCCGATTATATTTCGGGTATGAGCGATACCTTTTGCCTGGCTATCTTCAACGAGGTTTATGTGCCCCAGTTTACTCCTGGTTTCAACTTTTACAGGGGGTTTACAGAGGAGTAGAAAGCCCTTGCCGTCAAAGGTCGGCAGTGTTGCATTGATATATACGATGCGTCGTGAATGGAAGTGACGACAAAATGAATGAACAGTTATTGAGGACTATTGAAGATAGGATCGACATTGTTGAACTCGTGTCAGAGAGCACGGATTTAGTGCGGAAAGGAAGCCGTTACTGGGGTCTGTGCCCGTTTCATTCCGAAAAAACCCCGTCTTTTTCGGTTTCGGCCGAAAAACGACTTTTTTATTGTTTTGGCTGTCATGTTGGTGGCAACATCTTTACTTTCGTTATGAAACGCGACAACCTGAGTTTCAAGGAAGCTGTCGAAGTTTTGGCTGCCAAAGCCGGTGTCGAGTACGTACCGAAATCAGACGGGGCGAAGAAGCGAAAACGGGATGAAGAGAGAATCATAGAAATGAATGAACTAGCGGCTGCTTATTATCACCAATTGTTGAAATCGGACAAGGGTGCGAGGGCTAGAAGATACCTGGAGGAAAGAGGAGTTGACTGGGAAACGGCGGTTGCCTTTCAGCTGGGTTATGCTCCGGACGAGTGGCGGGGTCTCTTGGAATACCTGATTTCGAGGGGTTATTCGGGGCCTCAGTTAGTGGCGTCTGGCCTGATAAAGAGGAGTCCGGTCAAAGATTCGTATTATGATGTTTTTCGGGACCGGGTGATATTTCCAATAAGGAACAAGTCCGGGACGGTAGTGGGAATGGGAGGGCGCAGCTTGAACCCGGCCGACATTCCCAAGTATCTTAATACGCCGGAAACCGCGGTATTTTCCAAACGCGATAACCTGTACGGATTGTTTCAAGCCCGTGATCACGTTCGCCGGCTGAACGAAGCGATCTTGGTAGAAGGGTATATGGACTGCATAATGTTGCATCAATACGGGATACGACAGGCAGTAGCTTCGTTAGGCACCGCATTTACGATTGAACAGGCCAGGTTGTTACGAGGGTACACGGAAAGAGTTGTTTTGATTTATGATGGCGACCAAGCCGGGCAAAGGGAGGCCTTGAGGGCTGCTGAATTGATGAGCAAGGAGGGCCTAAAAGTTGAAGTCGTAGTGTTGCCGGAGGATCAGGATCCAGACGAATATATTATGGTGAAAGGAAAAGAGGAATTTCTACAATATATCAAGAATAATAAGAAAAATCCGATGGAATTCAAGCTGGATTTTAAACTACGCGGTGTTGAAGGTCAGAGTCTCGTGGAAAAACTGGCGGTGTTGCACGAAACTTTTTGCGACCTGCAACAGGTAAAGAGTCTGTTGGAACTGGAGAATCATCTCGCTTTTGTTGCTAGAAAACTAGAGCTGCCCGAGAATGCGGTTAGACGCGAATTCAGGGTTTGGCAGCGAAAAACCAGGTCAATTGGCATTATCAGGAATAGAAATTCTATAAATAGATATAATAAAGGAGACAAAGAGAAGTTTGCGTCACCGGAGTTTCAGGTCAGACTGTTGGCAAAGATGGTGAATGACGAAAATACTTTCAAGCGTGTATTCGAAACCTGTGGTACTAAGTTTTTTACCGACCCCGGTCTAAGGAAGGTAGCTGCATTATTTCAAGAAAAAGGAAGTTTTCATCATGGTCAACTTATAGCCGAAGCGGTTCATAACTTGCCGGAATTGGCGGCAACTTTGGCCAGGATTGAAATGGTTGAGGAAGAGAATTGGCCCTCAGATCATGAGGTAGAGAAATTTATCCGAGAAGTGAAAAGACGCAAGATGGAAAGGAAATGGCAAAGGTTGTTGACGGAAATCGAAGCTGAAAAGAATAAAGGGGACTTTTACGATATTCTCCGTTTGATATTGGAGACGGATCATCATCTCAGAATTCAGGAAGGGGGGGAACTATGAAAGACAAGAAGCTCGCCGAAGCTATCAGCGCACTGACCGAAAAAGGAAAGAAAAAGAAAAACCTGACTTATGATGAGATATCCGATGATCTTCAGGGTATCAAACTGGAAGCTGATCAAATCGAGGACATCTACGAGCATCTCCAGGCGATGGGTATTCGCGTAGGAGACAGCACGGATGAGTTTGAGGTGGAAGAGACTCCCGTAGAAGGCGAGGCTGCCGAAACCGAAGATGTTTTGGTCCCCGAAGGCGTGGAAATAGATGATCCGGTCAGGATGTATTTGAAAGAGATTGGCAGGGTTCCCCTCTTAAGCGCGGAGGAAGAAATCGAGCTAGCAAAGAGAATCGAAAATGGTGACGAAGACGCAAAACGCAAACTGGTAGAGGCAAACCTGCGTTTGGTTGTCAGTATCGCCAAGCGTTACGTAGGAAGGGGCATGCTTTTTTTGGATCTGATACAGGAAGGTAACCTGGGGCTGATGAAAGCCGTTGAGAAATTCGATTACCGTAAAGGGTATAAGTTCAGTACCTACGCTACTTGGTGGATAAGGCAGGCTATTACCAGGGCTATTGCGGATCAGGCCCGGACTATTCGAATACCAGTGCATATGGTAGAAACCATTAACAAATTGTCAAGGATACAGAGGGCCCTTCTGCAGAAGCTGGGCAGGGAACCCACACCCGCCGAGGTGGCCGAAGAGATGGACATTCCGGTGGAGCGGGTGATGGAGATAATGAAGGTAGCTCAGGAACCCGTGTCTCTAGAGACTCCTATTGGGGAAGAAGATGATAGCCATCTTGGAGATTTCATCACTGACGAAGATGCCGAATCGCCGGAAGAGTCTGCTTCCTTCGTGTTGCTGCGAGAACACCTGGATGGAATTTTGTCCACCTTGACCGATAGGGAAGAGAAGGTGTTGCGGCTCAGGTTTGGTCTAGATGACGGCAGGCCCCGCACTCTCGAAGAAGTGGGACAGGAGTTTGGGGTTACCCGGGAACGAATCAGGCAGATAGAGGCCAAAGCCCTGCGTAAGCTTCGACATCCGTCACGAAGCAAGAAGCTGAAAGACTATATAGAATAGAGTGATAATGGAAGCCTTTTGCATTTTTGAGGTAGCCCCTCATGAAACTTGATAGTGTTACCAGCAGAGAGTGAAAACCGCGCTCTAAATAGTGACAGAGATATTCTTGAACCAATACCATCTGTGTTCATCAGTCCGGCACTCAGCTGGACGACATTGCAACATGCCAGTTGGTCCCGAAAACGCTAGTCGCTGAGCAAGACTTGAGCTGAGTGCCTGGTCTGTGCGCATCCGCCCCGAAAGTAGAATCTATTTTCCAGATTCTAGTGGTGACACCGTTAGGTGTCGTGAGGGTCTGTGGCTATTTTTTCGGGGCAGACACTGT